>DASUPH010000230.1:0-3603 GCA_036276275.1 Candidatus Limnocylindrales bacterium | reverse complement strand
CGGCCAGGCCGGCCCGGTAGATCCCGAGCGTCGCGGCCACGGCCGCCAGCGTCACCTTGTCGGCGCGCATCGCTCGGGCGAGCGGATCGCGACGCATCCGGGCGACGAGATCGGCCCGGCCGACGACGAGACCGGCCTGGGGACCGCCGACGAGCTTGTCGCCGCTGAACGTGACGATGTCGGCTCCGGCGGCCAGGCGCTCCGACGGCGTTGGCTCGTGGGCCAGGCCGAACCGCTCCGTCGGCAGCAGGGCGCCGGATCCGAGATCGTCGACGACGATCGCCTCGTGGCGATGGGCGAGCGCCGCAAGACCGGCCGGATCGGGACCCTCGACGAACCCCTCCTGGCGGAAGTTCGAGGGATGGACGCGCAGGACGAGTGTCGCGAGCCCGGCGGCGAGTGGCGCTTCGAAATCGTCGACCCGGGTCCGGTTCGTCGTCCCGACCTCGATCAGCTTCGCGCCGGCCCGCCGGACGATCTCCGGGATTCTGACGCCACCTCCGATCTCGACCAGCTCGCCTCGGGAGACGACGACGCCGCGACCGCGACCGGCGAGAGCAACGGCGAGCGCGAGCGCCGCGGCGTTGTTGTTCGTGACGAGGGCGTCCTCGGCGCTCGTCAGGGCGATCAGGTGGTCCTCGGCGAGCCGGAGGCGGGCGCCGCGGCGGCCGGTCGCCCGATCGATCTCGAGCAGGAGGTGCCCGCCGGCCGCGGCGTCCGCGGCCCGGATCGCGGCCTCCGGCCACTGTGCCCGCCCCAGGTTCGTGTGGACGATCACCCCGGTTGCATTGATCGCGCCGAGGTCGCCCGCCCTCGACGACCAGCCGTCGATCCGTTCGACGAGGCGGGCGGCAAGAACCTCGACTGTCGTCGGTTCCGCGCCGTCCACCAGCCGCCGCCGTTCCTCGCCGACCAGGTCCCGCGCAGCTGCCGTCAGGGCATCGCCGTTGCGGCGCCCGGCGAGCCGGCGCCGGACGATGGCGAGGAGCGCCTCGACGCTGGGTGGCCGGGCTGCCGAGGCAGCCGGCTTCGCCGCGCGCCGCCGATCGGCGGGTGTCCGGTCAGTCGCCATCGGCGTCGTCCGTGTCGCTCAATCTGCCCTCTGCCGTTCGGGTCTGGCGGGAGCGCGTGGGAGTCGAACCCACCACGCCACGCCGGGCGCAGCGTCACCGGTGTTGAAGACCGGGGGACCCACCGGGACCCCTCCGCTCCCTCGCTGCGATGGTAGCGCCCACGAGACGCCCGGCCGTTTCGCGGGACCGCGACCTATCATCGACCGGTGACCACCCTGGAGCGCCCGATCATGCCGCCGATCCGCCTCACGGAGCTGACCGATTGCGGCGGCTGCGCGGCGAAGCTCGGAGCCGACCTTCTTGCCGACGCCCTGAGCGGACTCGGCGCGCACGGCGCTCCGGACGAGCTCATCGCCGGGCTCGCGCCGGCCGACGACGCGGCCGCCTACCGGATCAGTGACGAGCTCGCGATCATCGGCACGCTCGACTTCTTCCCGCCGATCGTCGACGACGCCCGGACGTTCGGCGAGATCGCGGCCGCGAACGCGCTGAGTGACGTCTTCGCGATGGGTGGCCGCGTCCTCTTCGCGCTTTCGATCGCGGCGTTCCCCGAGGATCTGCCGCGGGACGTGCTGGCGGCGGTCTTCGACGGCGCCGCAACGAAGGTTCGCGAGGCGGGCGGGACTCTCGCCGGCGGTCACACGATCCGCGATGCCGAGCCGAAGTACGGGCTCGCGGTGATCGGCGCCGGTCATCCCGACAAGCTCCTCCGCAAGGGCGGAGCGCTGCCGGGTGACGTCCTGATCCTGACGAAGCGGCTCGGGACCGGGCTGCTGGTCAGCGGCCATCGCCAGGGCAGGGCCGATGACGGCGACTTCAGCGTGGCCGTCGACCAGATGCGGCAGCTCAACCGGGCCGCATCGGACGTGTTCGTCGGCGTCGGGGTCCGGGGCGCGACCGATGTGACCGGGTTCGGGCTCCTCGGTCACGGCCTGGAGATGGCCCGCGCCTCGGGGACCTGTTTCATCCTCGACTCGACCGCCCTGCCGGCCCTGCCGGGGGCAATGGACCTCGCCGCGGCCGGCGTCGAGACGGGCGGCGCGGCGCACAACCGTCGCTTCGTGGCCCCGGCCCTGTCGATCGGCGACGGCGTGGCCGCGGATCTCGTCACGCTCGCCCACGACCCGCAGACCTCCGGCGGCCTGCTGGCGGCCGTTCCGGCGGATCGCGTGGCCGCCGTGCGGACGGCCCTCGACGGGGCGGGTGTCGAGCACTGGCAGATCGGACGGGTCGACGAGGGCGCCGGCGTCCGGCTCGCGTGATCGTCGCCCTCATCCCCGGCTTCAACGAAGCGCCGCGGATCGGCGCCGTGGTGGAAGCGGCGCGCCGCCACCTGCCGGTCCTCGTCGTCGACGACGGCTCGACCGATGCGACCTCGGCGCGGGCTCGCGACGCCGGGGCAACGGTCCTGGAGCAGCAGCCGAACCAGGGCAAGGGCGCCGCCCTGCGAACCGGGTTCCGACGGGCGCTCGAGGACGGCGCCGACGCGATCCTGACCCTCGACGCGGACGGACAGCACGATCCCGAGGAGATGCCGCGGTTCCTCGACGCCCTGTCCCGCGCCGATCCCCGGCCGGACCTCGTCATCGGCCAGCGCAGCTTCCGGTCGATGCCGCCGGTCCGGCGGCTGTCCAACGTGCTCGGTCGGATCGCCTTCTCGTGGGCGGTCGGCCGGCCGATCCCGGACAACCAGTCCGGCTACCGCCTCGTCTCGCGGCGGCTGGCCGAGGCGACGCTGGTCAGCGACGAGCCGGGGTTCGCGTTCGAGGTCGAGCAGATCACGACCTGCATCCGGCTGGGCGGGACGATCGCCTGGGTCCCAATCCGGACGATCTACGCCGGCGCGCCGTCGCACATCCGCCCGCTCGCCCACCTCCGCGAGTTCATCCGGATCGTCCGCCAGGCACGTCGTGACGTCCGCCGCGCCCTCCGGACGCCACTCGGCTAGCGGGTCGAGGGGCTGTGCGCGAGGATCGACTCGTATACCGGCACGATCTGGATCACCGCCCGGCGCGCCAAGCCACCGACCAGATAGACCACGACGAGGATCAGGGCGGCCATGCTCAGCGTGATCGCGAGCCCGGCGATCCGGGCCTCGCTGACGCTCGATCGTTGGCGGTGGGCTGGCACCGCCGGAGCCTAGCAGCCGCGTCCGCGGCCGAGATGGCCTGCCCGCCGACCGAGGCCCAGTCCCGACGCGCAGCAGCGCTACACTCGGAGTGTCGTCGTTCCGCAGGAGGCACACCGTGCCGAAGGACTACGTTCGACTGACCCAGCCCCTCGTCCGCGACTCGAAGGACGCCCCGCTGCGCCCGGCGAGCTGGGACGAGGCCCTCACTCGCGTCGTCGCGGGTTTCCGGGCTGCGAAGACGCAGCACGGGCCCACGACCTTCGGCGTCTTCTCGTGCTCGAAGGCGACCAACGAGGTCAACTTCGCGGCGCAGAAGTTCAGCCGGGCCGTGCTGGGCAGCAACAACATCGACAGCTGCAACCGGACCTGACACGCCCCGAGCGTCGCCGGTCTGGCGAC
>DASUPH010000229.1:0-2247 GCA_036276275.1 Candidatus Limnocylindrales bacterium | reverse complement strand
GCGTAACGGAAGGGAGTTCGCCATCCGGGTCAGCGGGACGGGTGACCGTTGGTTCACCGGTCCGGAGGACACGCTGGACACCCTGTACTTCCCGGGGTTCTCGGACGAGGACGCCTGCCCGGACTGCGGCGACAGCGCCATCCTGGAGGCGTACGGGCTCGGCGGACTCGTGGCCGTCGCAGCTCCGTCCGTGCAGCAGCTGGTGGGCACGGGCGAAGGCGGCTTCGACGAGGCCCTGGCCACGAGCGAGGAGCAGCAGGAGATCGTGGTCGCCAACAACCCGAACATGCCGATCCCGAACTGGAACTTCCGAGGCATCCCCGTCGGCATCGACATCCGCAAGGTCGTCGCGACGGGCATCGCTCCCTTGATCACGACGGCGGTCATGCACAAGAAGGCCGGAATCGGGATGGTCGGCGTCGGGAAGGTGCGCGCCTCGATGCCGTGCTTCAACTCCGCCCTCGAGGCGCTGGCCGAGACTCGAGGCGGCGCGGCGGTGGCCTGAGGCGACACCGTCTGATCGGGCGGTCCCGCGATGCCGATCACACGCATGAGCACGGAGATCGAGCGGATCCTCGACCAGTCTCGTCGGTTGAGCATCCACTCGGTCTTCGACTCCGCGGTGAACCTGCGGGCGGGACGCCGATTGGTCACCTGCACGACGCGTGTCATCTCGGTCCCGAACGGCATCGAGATGGCACGCTCCGACCTGGCCGGGCTTCAGCGCCTGGGCTTCACGACACCTCGCGATGTCCTGGAGTGGCGCCCGGCCGACCGCGTCCTCGCCAGCGGCACGGGCGCGGTTGCGATCGCGGCGGAGCCGGACACGGTGGTCTTCGAGACCGCCGTCCCGGCCGCGAGCAGCGACGACCTCCACGGTCCGGCGAGAGATCTCCTCGAGCATCTGGCACGGACGCAGGCGCGAACCGGGCTCGGGTGCGATTGGCCGGCGCTCACGGATGACGTGGCCCTCACCAGCGCCGTCGAGTCGCTGGCCGCCGGCCGCGCCGACGAGGCCGTGATCCACTGGCTGGGTCGCGGGCCCGGCCTGACTCCCAGCGGCGACGACGTGCTGGCCGGAATGATCACCGCCCTGCTCTTCGCCGGAGCGGTCGACCCGTCGCGAATCGGCCCGCTGGGAGAGTCGATCGACGCCGCGGCGAGTCGCCTCACGACCGACCTCTCCGCGGAGTACCTGCACTACGCCTGCCGGCGAATGGCCAGCGGGATGGTGCGCGACCTGCTCGTCGCGCTCGATCGATCGGACGCGATCGCCGTGCAGGATGCCCTCGACCGGCTGGGCCGGCACGGCGACACATCGGGCATCGACTGCGCGCTGGGCGTGGTCCTGGCCCTGATCGTCTCGCCCTCGCGGGCGACTCGGGATCGTTAGCGCAATCGCCGACGCGTTCGGGTCCGGTCCCGCCGGTAGTCGTCGTGACCGGCATGCGGCCGACCGAAGAACCGCACTCGCGCAGCCAGGCCCGCCGCCGGCGCGCCCACCGCCACCACGGCTGCGGGGACCGAGGACGCGAGCTTCCGCTCCCGCGACCATCCGGAGATGATGCGAGGGCCGAAGAGGGTCAGGTTGAGGCAACCCGGAAGCGCGGCGGAAGGAGCGACGACGCCTCGATAGCCGAGCTCCTGAAGGCGCGCCCCCTCCGCCTGGCATCGTGAGTAGTCGTCGTCGATGAGGGCATCTGGCGGGAAGCCGGCGGTCTCCGCCCGCTCGAAGTCGCTGTAGTCGGCGAGACGCTGCTCCGACAATCGTGCCGCCCAGATGGGGATCCTCACGAGCGAGAGGTCCTCGTCGGTCTGGAGGTTCTCCGCGCGCGCGAGCTCCGCCCAGGCGCCGTCCGGATGCAGCGCGAGGTACTGGGTCGGAACGTGACCGGCGACGTTCCAGCGGCCGGGCGCAGTGTTGGATCGCGCCCAGAAGGGCGTGTCGTAGTCCGAGTACCGAAAGGCGACGTGGTCGTCGTAGCCGATCCCAGCGGGGTCGCGACGCCCCCTAGGAGGCATGCTGAGCGCGCCCCTGCCGAACGGCACGCATCAGGGCCTGCTCGGCGGCCAGATCGTCGAGGACGTCGAAGGGGGCCTTCCCATCCAGGTCCCTTCGGGCCCGGTAGAACCAGGCCACCACCCCTTCGGGCGTCCACGCGCGCTTCAAGAGCGCGACGAGGCGCGCGACGAGCTCGAGGCGTCGCGGGCTCTCGCCCCCGTCCTTCAACCAGCGCTGGAACTGAC
>DASUPH010000228.1:0-9010 GCA_036276275.1 Candidatus Limnocylindrales bacterium | reverse complement strand
AGCGGGCGGTTCGGGCGGGTGCGGTGCGGACTGGTCCGGACCAGGACTCAGGCGGGACGTTCGGGGCATCCGGTCGTCGCCGTCCGGGGGACTGGTCCACCGGCGATCGAGGTGGCAGCCTGTAGGGACAAGTGCCGAACGCGGCCGATCCTCGAACTGAGGTTGTGGATGGCGACGAACACGATCGTCTGCCCAGAATGCCAGGCGCCCGCCGTTTCCGGCCGCTACGCGTGCGTGCGGTGTGGCGCCCTCCTGGCCTCGATCGTCGTCACGCCGCGGCTGTACGAGCGCGAAGTGCGCGAGGTCGCGCCGGCGCCGGTCGCCGTCGCCGGGCCGGCGGATGCACCGCCCGCCGTCGTGCCCCCGCCCGCGCCCGTCTCCCCGGCCTCGCTCGCGCAGGAGATCGGCCGGGATGTCCGTGCCTCCGAACGCCCACGACGCACGCCGAAGGCGCCGGCCTGGACACATTCCCTAGATGCCGAGCCTGTCGAATCGCCGCCCACCGCCGACGAGCGCTGGGACGACCAGTCGCCGGACGACCAGTCGCCGACGGATGACGGCCGCGTTGCGGCTGCGGCCGGCGAGCCTTCGATTCTGAAGGGGGTCGTGGCCGAGGTCGCACGACGCGTCAACGGATCCGCTCCGCCGCCAGCGAACGGCGCGACGGCTGCGAAGCGTGCCGCGCCGGCGCCGGCAAACGGTGCGACAGTCGTGAAGGCTCCGCCGCCGGCGAACGGTGCGACAGTCGTGAAGGTATCGCCGCCGATGGGTTCCAAGTCCGCGCCGGCCGCGGCTGCCAAGGCCGTGGTCGCGAAGGTCCGGCGTCGATCGACCCCGGATCAAGCGGCGCTCGCCAGCATCGCGCCGCTTGCGACGCCCCAGCCGGTTGCCGAACCGGGGCCGGAGTGGCCCGTCGAACCTGCGCCGACTCCGGTCGTCGCCACCGCAAAGCGCCAGTTCGGGCAGCCCCTGCAATGGGCCGCCGCGCCCATCGAACCGGTTCCGGCATCGGGTTCCGAACCCGTCGCCGCGCCGCGGGTCGAAGCCGCTCCCCGTCCCCAGGCCGCGCCGGGCTGGCCCCCGCCGGGCGATCGCGGGCCCGTCGCCGAACCCGCTGCGCGGGTCCCGGCCGGCGTCTACCTGCCGCCGTCGGCGGTCCTCCCCTCCGGCGAGAACCTGCCGGTCGGCGCCGCTTCGAACGGGCGCACGGCGCAGTCCGCTGCGTCGCCCCCGGCCGCTTCCGACGGGTCGGAGCGCGTCTCCGCCGCAGACCGCCTGGCCAAGCTCGATCTGCCGGCCGACACGCCGCGTCGGGTCGTGGCGATCGGAGCCGTCGTCGCCGCCCTCGGCTTCCTCCTGCCGTGGACCTCGTCCCTGGCCAACAATGACGTGCTCGGCGACTACTGGGTGCGATGGGGGATGGCCGGTCCGGGCGCGTGGATCGTCGTCGCCATGCTGATCGCCCTCGCCGGCCTCACGCTGGCCGGCGGCCGGTTCGCGGCCACGCCCGTCGGGCTGCCCGGTTTCGCCATGGCGATGCTCCTCCTCGGCCTGACCTGGTCCTACTTCTTCGGGTTCCCCGGCCGGGCGGTCGGGCTCTGGGTCGTGCTCGGCGGAGTCATCCTTCTGGCCGTCGGCGGCCTGCTCGACATGCGGGCCGGTCGTCACGCCGACGAGCAACCGACCGTCTAGCTGTCTTCCGGGTCCGAAGACGGGCCCTGATACACTGCGCCGGACGCCGGCCCGCCTCGGGGGCGGACACGCCGTCCGCCAGCAGCCGCTCACCGTGACCGCAACAGAGGCAGGGCACCAGGCCGCATGGACACGATCTTCGCTGAGATCGGCAAGGCGCTTGCCGGGTTCTTCGGGAGTCCCGTCGTCCAGCTCGCGCTCCAGGCGATCGCGGTCTACCTGATCATCCTCTGGCTGGCCGGCGCCTACTGGGCATTCCGCGACATGCAGCAACGGACCGAGAATCCGATCCTGCCCTACGTCGCCGCCAGCTTCATCATCGTCTTCACCCCGATCTTCTTTCCACTGGCGATCTTCGTCTACAAGATCATCAGGCCCCACGAGAAGATCGGCGAGGTGTATGAGCGGAACCTGGCCGAGGAAGCGCTCCTGGCCGAGGTCGAGGCGATCCACAGCTGTCCGACATGCGCCCGCCGGGTGAACGACGAATGGATCATCTGCCCGACCTGCCGGACCCGACTGAACCGCGTGTGCCCGAACTGCAGCCGCCTGGTCGGGCTGGACTGGTCGCTGTGCGCCTGGTGTGGCAAGGATTTCGAGCGACCGGCCGCCGCGATCGCCGCATCGGCGGGCCGTCCGGCCCAGATCACGCCACTCCCGGCCGCGCTCGAGGATCCGGGCCGGACCGGCCGCGCCGGCGCCGACACGGGCACGTTCGGCGAGACGGATCGAGCGGCAAGCGCCCAGGCTCTCGACCGACCCGAACGCCGTTCCTCGCCACGGGCTGGCTCGCCGCGATCGGCGCCGGACGTCCTCCCCGAGGGTTGACCACGCCCTTCCTCGGGCCCGCTCGAGCGTGAATCCAGACCCGGATCCCGAGACGCCTCCGCCCTCACCGCGACCGGGAGCGTCCATCTTCACGATCGAGGGCCGCGCCGCGCCCGGCCTGTTCGTCGTCGGCTGGCTTGCTTCGCTGCTGGGTCTCGGCCTCGTCTTCGTGGGGGCGTTGGCGCCGTCCGGCCTGTTCCTCTACTTCCTCGGGCCCGTGCTCCTCACGATCGGACTCATCGCCGGGGCCGGCAACCAGGCGATCGAGCGACGGGTCCGCGGCGAGGCCTACGCCGGTCCCTCGCCATACCTCGTCCTCGCGGCGGCGATCGCCGCGGTGTATGCGGTCGGATCGATCGTCGGGGTCGCCCTGCAGTTCGTCCTCGGCTCGTCGACCCTGCCTGACTACGTCGTCCGCCTCGTCGGCGTGGCGCTCCAGGCCGCCGTCTTCATCGGGATCATCCGACTGACGGTCGTCGACAGCCACGCGCTGTCGTGGGCCGAGATGGGCTGGCGACGACCGGACCCGATGGCGCTCCGCGACCTGGCGTTCGGCGCCTTTCTCGCGTTGCCCGTGATCGGCCTGACCTCGATCGTGGCGGCGATCGTCGTCCAGCTCTTCCAGGTCATCCCGGAGGCGCCCCTGCCGGCGACCGGTGTGGCGATCGGATTGGTCATCCAGCTCGTGGCGGGAGCGGTCGTCGCCCCGATTGCCGAGGAGGCGGTCTTCCGCGGGTTCGCGATCTCAGCCTGGCAGCGGACCAGCGGTGCCCGCGGGGCGGTCATCCGGGCGTCGCTGCTCTTCGCCGTCGCCCACGTCCTCAACGTCTCGGCCGACAACTCGGGTCAGGCGATCGGGCTGATCGTCGTCGGGGTGGCGACCCGCCTGCCGGTCGCGTTCGCCCTCGGCTGGCTGTTCGTCGCCCGTCGCTCGATCTGGGCGCCGCTCGGGCTGCACATGGCCTTCAACGCGATCCTCCTCGTCGTCGGCGAGCTCGCCGTCTCCGGGGCGAGCTGAGGCGCCGGCGGGACCTCAGGGCCGGAGGCCGACGCTGGCGAGCTCGGCCCGGGCGAGACGGTCGTGGCGGCCCTTCGCCCAGTCTCCGAATGGATCGGGCGTGTACTCGAGGAGTGTCGTGTAGTCGAGCCGGTTGACGGCCCGCATCGCGAGCGTCTTCGCGATCTGCGCGTCGGCGACGTCCGGGGCCGTGCGGACGACCCGGTGGGCCGCCCGGACGCGGCGCAGCCGCTCCCAGCGCCACGGCAGGTAGCGGGCCAGCCACGGCGCCATCGTGACGAGGGCGAGCAGCAGGGCAAGCACGATCGCGACGACGAAGATGAACTGCTCCAGCTCGCTTCCGAAGTCGGCGATCGGCTGGCCGGCGGCACCGATGGCGTCGCGGGCGATGTCGCGGACCTGCGAGCCGACGAGCGGCAGGCCGGCCAGGGATTCGCCCAGGTTGACCCCGCCCTGGACCATCGCCTGGCCCCCGCCGCGGACGGCCCTGCCGGCCTCGGCGAAACCGGCCAGGAACTGGAACAGCTGCCAGACGATGCTGCCCCAGAACACCACCCAGAGCAGGGTCGCGACGTCGGCGATCTGCTCCTTCGTGCGCGCGATCGGCAGCTCACTCCAGATCTTGATCATCGGGTCCTCCCGCCTGTTCCTCGGCTGACGCGCAGCCGACGCTGGGACCCTTCCAGCGTGGCAGCCCACTTCGACCTCTGCCAGCCGATCCTGTTGCGGTGAGCCCCACACGGACCGCGTCGAGTGGCGGTGAAGTCGGCGGTGAGCCGCTGGTGAGGGTCGACGGCTAGGGTTCATCGCGTTCCCGGGTCCGGATGGCGGGAGGAATCGGCGGGCTTCCGTCATTCGGGCCCGGGGACGCCCGGTCCGCCGCCAGCACGAGAGGCAGGCGATGGACGACGTCGACGAGCCGGGGATCCGGCATCAGGTCCCACCGGGTCGGGCGATCCGGGAGGTGCCCGTCTCCGAGCGGCCGCGCGAGCGCCTCGCGATGCGCGGCGCGGGGGGCCTGTCGGCGGCGGAGCTGATCGGGCTGCTGTGGGGCTCCGGCGCCCGCGGCCGCTCGGCGGTCGACCTGGCCGAAGACGCGCTCGCCCGTCACGACGGGCTGACCGGGCTCGCCCGGGCGACCGACGTCGAGCTCGAGGCGCTGCCCGGCGTCGGCGCGGCGAAGGCGGCCCAGCTGGCCGCCGCGTTCGAGCTCGGCCGGCGATTGATGGCCGACTGGCCCGCCGGTCGCTGGACGGTTCGCTCGCCGCGCGACGTGGCCGACCGGCTGCTCCTCCAGATGGGCCGGCTCGAACGCGAGGAGCTGCGCGTCGTGCTCCTCAACACGAAGAACGTCGTCCTCCGCATCGCGACCGTCTACCAGGGCAACGTCTCGTCGTCGCTCGTTCGGGTCGGCGAGCTGTTCCGCGATGCGGTCCGCCTCAACGCGAGCGGCGTGATCCTCGTCCACAACCACCCGTCGGGCGACCCGACACCGTCACCGGACGACCTCCACCTCACCGCCGAGGCGCTGGCCGCCGGCCGTCTCCTCGACATCGACCTGCTCGACCATCTCGTCGTCGGTCACGACGCGTTCGTCTCCCTCCGGGATCGGGGCGTGACATTCGACCGGCCGGAGGGCCGCCGAGCGGGTTGAGCCGCGGCCGCACGGGTCGCCCTGCGGGCGCGTCCGGGCGGCCCGGGTATACTGCTCGGGCTCTCCCCGCTGACATTGCGAGCGCGCGATCCGCCAACGGCCTGCCGCGGAGCCGCTGCGTCCGACCTCCCGACACCGCGAAGGAACCGTCCGCCGTCATGCTCGACCGCTTCCTCGGCCTCTTCTCCCGCGACATCGGGATCGACCTCGGTACCGCGAACACCCTCGTCCATGTCCGCGATCGCGGCATCGTGATGAGCGAGCCGTCGGTGGTCGCGATCGACGCCAAGACGAAGCGCGTCATCGCGATCGGCGCCGAGGCCAAGCGGATGGTCGGCCGGACACCGGCCAGCATCATCGCGATCCGGCCCCTCCGGGACGGCGTGATCAGCGACTTCGACGTGACCGAGCAGATGATCAAGTACTTCGTCCACAAGGTCCACGACCGGGTCGGGCTGATCCCGCGGCCACGGATGCTGCTCGGCATCCCATCGGGCGTGACCGAGGTCGAGAAGCGTGCCGTCCGCGATGCCGCGCTCAACGCCGGCGCCCGCTGGGCCCGCCTGATCGAGGAGCCGATGGCCGCCGCGATCGGGGCCGGGCTGCCGGTCAGCGAGCCGTCGGGCAGCCTGATCGTCGACATCGGCGGCGGCACGACCGAGGTCGCGGTGATCAGCCTCGGCGGGATCGTCGTCAGCCGCTCGATCCGCATCGGCGGCGACGAGATGGACCAGGACATCGTCGCGTTCGCCCGGCGCGAGTACAACCTCTTCCTCGGCGAGCGCACGGCCGAGGACATCAAGATCGCGATCGGCTCCGCCTATCCGGGCGACTGGGACCAGCAGCGCGTCTCGCTCCGCGGCCGCGACCTGCTCACAGGCCTGCCGCGAAGCGTCGAGGTCGGCGCCGACCAGATCCGCGAGGCGATCGAGCCGTCCGTCATCCAGATCGTCGACACGATCAAGGACACGATCGAGGAGACGCCGCCGGAGCTCGTCGCCGACATCATGGACCAGGGGATCGTGCTGGCCGGTGGTGGCGCCCTCCTCGCCGGCCTCGACCGGCGCGTTGCCGACGCGACCCAGATGCCGGTCCACGTCGCCGACGACCCATTGACGTGCGTCGCCCGCGGGACCGGGCTCGTCCTCCAGGAGCTCGACAAGATGGACCGCGTCCTCGTCTCGGACACGTACGCGCGGCCGCCGCGGTAGAGCCGCGCGCTAGGCTTTCCCCGAGATGACGACGATCTTCGCGACCCGTGCCGCTCGCCGCCGGGCAGTGGCCTTCACGGCCCTCCTGTCGGCCAGCCTCATCCTGATGGCGATCTCGTCGTCGCCCGGGGTCATCGAGTTCCAGAACGCGGTCGGGTTCGCGCTGCGCCCGGTCCAGGGCGCGATCCATGACGTCGCCGCAACCGTCGCGGGCGCGGTCTCGGCCGTCGGCGAGATCGAGCGTCTCCACACCGACAACGCCAGCCTTCGCCGCGAGAACGACCGGCTGTCCGCCGAGAACCACCGGACGAAGGTGATCGAGCAGGAGAACGAGCAGCTCACCGCGATCCTCCAGCTCCGCAACTCGTTCGCATACGAGACCGCGGCCGCCGAGGTCATCGCCCGGGATTCCAGCGAGGCCCGCCGCTCGGTCACGATCTCGAAGGGGACCGATGCCGGGATCGCCGTAGGCGACGTCGTGATCGCCGAGGGCGGCGCCCTCGTCGGCCGGGTCAGCCAGGCCGGTCCGAACTTCGCGATCGTCGTCCTGATCAGCGACCGGAGCTCGACGGTCATCGGCCAGACGGAGACGAACGCCGCGACCGGCGAGGTCGTCGGCCAGCTCGGCGGTGCCCTGATCATGCAGAACATCGATTCCACCGACAAGGTCGAGCCGGGCGAGCAGGTCCTGACGGCCGGGATCCAGCTCGCCGGCGGAATCCGCTCGCCCTATCCGAAGGGGCTCCTCCTCGGCGAGGTCACGGACGTCAAGCGCGACGCCAACTCGGTCGTCCAGACGGCCTACCTCCTGCCGACGGCCGATCTCGAGAAGGTCGCCTACGTCCTCGTGGTCCTCGACTACGTCGGCGGATTGCCGGGACCCGACGACACGCCGATCGACTGCAGCCAGACCGGCAGGGGCGGGGCGCTGCCGGGTGGCGAGCAGCCGTGCATCGAGCCGAGCGCATCGCCCCGGTCGAGCCCGAGCCCTCTGCTACCGTGACGGCGTGAAAGGCATCGTGCTCGCCGGCGGCACGGCGACCCGACTGTTCCCGCTCACGATCGTGACCAACAAGCACCTGTTGCCGATCTACGACCGGCCGATGATCTACTACCCGATCGAGACCCTGGCCGGAATGGGCATCCGCGAGGTCATGGTCATCGTCGGCGGCAAGAGCGTCGGCGATGTCGTCGAGCTGCTCGCCGACGGCGCCCATTTCGGTCTCGACCTCACGTATCGGTTCCAGCGCGGCGCCCTCGGGATCGCCCACGCGATCGGGCTTGCCCGTGACTTCGTCGGGACGGACGCGTTCTGCTGCGTCCTCGGCGATAACATCCTGCGCGGCCCCGACCTCGCCGCGACGGCCGCCGAGTTCGAGGCCGGGCCGTGGGGCGCCGGAACGATGCTGTACCGGGTCCCCGATCCGGAGCGCTTCGGCGTCGCCGAGCTGGCAGCGGACGGCAGCGTGATCGGCTTCGAGGAGAAGCCGGCCGAGCCCAAGAGCGATCTCATCCCGATCGGGGTCTATTTCCTGCGGCCGGACGCGTTCGACGTGATCGACACCCTCGCCCCGTCGGGTCGCGGCGAGTTCGAGATCACCGACGTCCTCAACCACTACATCCCCGGCGGCCGGCTGTTCAGCCGCGTGTACGACGGCCACTGGACCGACGCCGGGACCGTCTCGTCCCTGATCCGGGCGGCCGAGATGGCCCGCGACGACGACGAGGCGGGACGTCTCGCCCCGCCGGTCGAACGCCCGGTCGGGTAGCGCGCCGGTGACGGAGCCCGAGACCCCACGGATCGGCCCGGGCGCCCGGCTGCTCGTCACCGGCGGGGCCGGCTTCATCGGTTCGTGCTACGTCCGGGACGTCCTCGCCCGCCGCGACGGGACCCGGATCACCGTCCTCGACAAGCTGACCTACGCGGGCAATCGCACGAACCTGGAGGCCGTCGAGGCCGATCCCGAGCAGGCCGCCCGGCTGCGCTTCGTCCAGGGTGATATCGCCGAGCCCGGGATCGTGGGGCCGCTGGTCGCGGACGCCGAGGCGGTTCTCAACTTCGCCGCCGAGTCGCACGTCGACCGGAGCATCCTCGACCCGGAGGCCTTCCTCCGGACGGGCGTGATCGGCGTCCACGTGCTGCTCGAGGCCGTTCGCGCGGCCTCGGCCGCGGCCGCGCTGGCGGGTCGCCCGGCGGTCCGCTTCCTGCAGGTCTCGACCGACGAGGTGTACGGCTCTGTCGAGGAAGGCCGTTCGACCGAGAACGACCGGCTGGAGCCGCGCTCCCCGTACTCGGCCGCGAAGGCCGCCGGCGAGCTGCTCGTCCAGAGCTATGTCGTGACGCACGGCGTCGACGCCGTCGTCACCCGCGGCTCCAACACGTACGGGCCGTACCACCATCCCGAGAAGCTGATCCCGCTGTTCGTCACGAACGCGATCGACGACCAGCCGCTGCCGCTCTACGGCGACGGCCTCCAGCGCCGCGACTGGCTGTACGTGTCGGACCACTGCAGCGGGATACGAGAGGTTCTGGCACGCGGTCGCGCCGGCGAAACCTATAACGTCGGCGGCAACAGCGAGAAGTCCAACCTCGACGTGGTACGCACA
>DASUPH010000227.1:0-3999 GCA_036276275.1 Candidatus Limnocylindrales bacterium | reverse complement strand
CGGGTCAGGAGCGACACGACGACGAGCCCGTTGGTCGTGGCAGCCGCGTCCAGAAACGCGGCAAGGGCAGCGAGAACGGCCCCGATCACGACAGCTCCGACCAGGACGAGCGCCGTTGCGAAGCCGAGCACGTTGCGCTCGATGAGGTTACGCATCCGGGACGCGCCGGCGATCCGAGCCATGGCGGTCTCGAACGACACAATGAACCGGCTGCCGCCCCAGACGAGGGCCGCCGCGCCGACGATCGAGATCGTTCCCGCCGACTTTGCCGATTCGTCGAGGACGAGGCTCACGAGGCCCCGCATGGGCGGCATGACGTTCGCGATCGTCCCGATCACGTCGGAACGAACGGCCGGGTCTCGAACGATAAGGCCGGTGAGGCCGGCCGCGACGATCGCCAGGGGCACGATCGCGAACAGCGCGCTGTAGGCGAGCCCACCCGCGAGCAATGCCCCGCCGGCCCGGTCATAGCGGGCCAGCACCCCGCGGATCATCCGGATCCGCTCACGCTCGAGGATCGCCCCGAGCCGGACGTCCCATCCGCTCGGCAGCATCGTCAGTCCCGGAGGTCCTCGAACAACCCCGGCTGAAGATGGTCCGCCCGAACCCTGCGCGGCGGCGCGATGAGGCCCTTGACCTCGCCCCGGCGGACGTACCGGCGGCCGCCGAGCTTGATGCTTTGAAGCTTTCCGCTCCGGGCCCACGTTCCGATCGTCGAGGCGCGGAAATGGACGTTCGCAGCGGCGAGGATCTCGGCCGCTTCGGTGAGGCTGATCCAGTCGCCAGCGGCAGCCACGGTCAGTCGCCTCCTTCGGACGATGGGGCCGGTGTCGGGGCCGGCTTGGCGGCATCGCTCGTTCCGCCGTCTTGGCCTGCCTTTGCCTCGGTCTTTGCGCTCGATGAGCGCGACTTGCCCGCCGACGAGCTCGCCGAGCGGTCCTTCTTGGCCCAGCCCGTTCCCTTGAAATGGACGGCCGACGTCGTCACCGCCTTGCGCATCGTGCCCTCGGCACCGCAGTTCGGGCAGAAGTGCGGGCCCGGCTCGCTGATGCGATGGATCACCTCGACGACGTGGCGGCAGCTCGTGCAGGCATAGTCGTAGATGGGCACGGAACGGGCGGTCCTCCTCGCCGCTCGGATCAGCCGCGCGCGAGACGCATGCCGCACTTCGGGCAGTAGAACGCTCGCTCGTGGGCCGACTGGAAGCCGCAGTGGCCGCAGATGACGCCGCCATGGCCGTGGGCGACGGCCGGTCGCTCGACGGCGGTCAGGCCGAGCGAGTACTGGCTGGCCAGGATGTTCGAGAGGATCCCGGTGAGGATCCGCGACCCGACCCGGTCCGTGTCGCCGCGGACCCCCCGGCCACCCCAGCCCACGACGCCCCGGACGATCATGTCGCCGGTCACCTCGTCCCAGTGGGCCGCCACGCCACCGACGACGGCGCTGTAGTCGGGGTAGCCCGACGTGTCGGTCTCGCCGTCGAGCAGCGCGCAGACGAACGTATCGAAGGCGAGATCGACGGCGTCGATTGACTCGAGAACCACCAGGGCGTGCCGGCCGATCGGTGACAGGGCGTGGTGGGCATTGAGCCATTGCATCGCCTCCGACGGGCGGATGATCGTCGGCGAGGCCTGGCTGAACTCGATCGGCAGGGGCTCGATGATCTCGACCTCGCTCTTCGCCGCCCCGCCCACCATCTGGGGTAGGTCGGCGAGCGCACCCGGACCGGCCTTGATCCGGACGCCCTCGCTCGTTTTGCCTGCGTAGTTCAGCCGGAGCTGGTGCTCCTGGGCGACCACCTCCTCGGGCAGCGCATTGCCCGAGACGCGGGGGTGGGCCTGGGTCGCCGGCGCTGCTGGGGCGGCGTCGGGGCCCTTGCGACGAAGGAATTCAAGCGGCACGACGTTGATCTCCCCGGGCAGAATCACGTGATCGACCGGGCCGTATCGTAGCAGCGACCCGCTCCTATCTTTGAGGCTCTGCGATCACGGCGTCGAACGGCCGCAGGGTGACGATTCGATCGGCGTCAATCGGCGGGCCAGGATCAGGGTGACTTCCGGCCACGGGTAGCCACGGCCCCGGTCCGGCGTCAGCTTCGAGGGTGGTCCGGATCATGCGGTTCGTGAAGTTCACGGCGACAAGGACCTCCTCGCCGGCCGTGGCGCGAATCCAGGCCAGCACGTCCCGGTCACCGGAGGCGACTCGGCGGAGGCTGCCGACCTGGAGCGGCCGGAGCCGCCGCCGGGTACCGAGGAGCCGGCGATAGGTCGCGAGGACGGATCCGGGATCGGCCAGCTCGGTCGCAACGTTCCGTTCGGCGGCGTCGGCCCGCCGCGTTGGGCGGCGATCTCGAGGGGTACGGGGCAACGCGCGGGCTCAGCCGGCGAGGCGCGCCCGTAACCGCGCGACGGTCTCCACCAGCTCCGCCTCGCGCGCCCGGGCTCCCGCAACCACGGCGGCCGGCGCCCGGGCCACGAATGTCTCGTTCGCCAGGCGTGCGCGAGCCGCCGCGAGGAAGCCCTCGGCCTCGGCCAGCTCCTTCTCGAGACGAGCCCGATCGCGCGCGACCCCGCCGCCGTCAGCTTCCGTCGCGATGCGCGCCTCGAGGTCGCCGGCGATGACGGCAAGGCCGGCGGACGCCTCCGCCTCGAGAGCGGCGGGAGCTGCCTGGACCGCCAACGGCCGCGCCCGCGCCAGCCGGGCGATCGCGGGGGTCAGCGAACCAAAGGTCGCCGCCAGCGCGGCGGGCACCCGCACCTCCACGGCCAGCCAGGCGGCCGCCTCGATACCCGCTTCCGCACGGGCATTCCGGATCGCCCGGACAAGGTCGACGATCGCCGTGACGTCGGCCTCGATGGCGGCGTCTCGCGTACCCAGCGTCGGCCAGTCGGCGACGACGAGCAGGTCCGGGTCGGCGGGCGCGTGCGGCAGCGCCGCCCAGAGCTCCTCGGTGACGAAGGGCATGACCGGGTGGAGCAGCCGGAGGTACGTGTCGAGCGCCTCGACGAGGGTCCACCACGTCGCTTCGCGGGTCTCGGCCGGCAGCTTGTCATCGCTCAGCCGGACCTTCGCCAGCTCGAGTCCCCAATCGCAGAAGTCCGACCAGATGCCGTCGTACAGCGATCTCGTCACCTCGCCGAATGTGTCATCGGCGATCGCCCGGTCGACCGCGGCGGTCGTCGCGGCGACCCGCGAGCGGATCCATTGCTCGGCCGGCCCAAGATGGGCGGGATCCGGCGCGCGGCGATCGATGCCGGCCGGGATCACGGCCGGGCGTGCTCCGATGACGAAACGCGTCGCGTTCCAGAGCTTGTTGGCGAAGTTCCGGCCGCTCTCGAGCTTCTGCTCGGCGAATCGCTGGTCGAGGCCCTGCGTCGAGCCGTGGATGACGGCGAACCGCAGGGCGTCGGCGCCGGACTCCTCCATCACCGCCAGGGGATCGACGACGTTGCCCTTCGTCTTCGACATCTTCAGGCCCTGGGCATCGCGGATGAGCCCGGACAAATAGATCGTGTGGAACGGCTCGCGGTCGGTCAGGTGGAGCCCGAGCATCATCATCCGGGCGACCCAGAAGAAGATGATCTCGTGGGCCGTCTCGAGCACCGACGTGGGGTAGAACCGGCGGTAGTCCGCGGTGTCGTCCGGCCAGCCGAGCGTCGAGAACGGCCACAGCCCCGAGCTGAACCACGTGTCGAAGATGTCCGGGTCCTGGCGGAGCTCCCCCGCCGGCCGGCCGCAGACATCGCAGGCCGAAGGGCCGGCCTCGTCGGACGAGACCGTGACGTGGCCGTCCGGGCAGTACCAGGCCGGGATCCGGTGGCCCCACCACAGCTGGCGTGAGACGTTCCAGTCGCGGATGTTCGTCAGCCAGTGCTCCCAGACCTTCTCGAACCGCTCGGGCAGGATCTGCGTCCGCCCCGACCGCGTCGCCTCCAGCGCCTTCTCGGCGAGCGGCCCGGTCCGCACGAACCACGGGGTCTTGAGCCGCGGCTCCACCAC
>DASUPH010000226.1:0-3740 GCA_036276275.1 Candidatus Limnocylindrales bacterium | reverse complement strand
AGCGGCCCGGCCGTCGAGAGGAGGCTGAAGACGGCCCATTCGACGCGGTCGGCGAGCGGCGCCGCGGCGGCGGCACGGTCGCGCGGATCGGCCAGCCACCAGCGGCCCGGCGCGATCTCGGCCAGTCGCCTCCGGCCGGCCCCCGACAGCCCCTCGCCGATCATCGCCAGG
Source organism: Candidatus Limnocylindrales bacterium (assembly GCA_036276275.1). Lineage (GTDB taxonomy): Bacteria > Chloroflexota > Limnocylindria > Limnocylindrales > CSP1-4 > CF-46. The sequence goes on along the minus strand of DASUPH010000226.1, from coordinate 3,569 downwards.
AGGGCATCGACCTGGTCCGGCGGCGCGTCCGCCGCGCGACTCACTCGGCGCGTGCCGGTCGCGGCCGCGACCCGGTCGCCCGCCTGGCGACCGCGGAGGTCGCGCGGACCCGAAGCGAGGTCCGCGGCCGGACCGCCCGGATCACCCGATTCGCCCGGCTCGCCCGAACGACCCGGTTCGAAATCGAGTGGCACGGACTCGGTCCGGCCGAGATCGCCGGTGTCGGAGGAGGTGGCCATGCCGCGGTCGGCCACGAGTCGGCGGAGCTGCCCGGCCCGGTCGAGGCCGACGAGGATCTCGCCGAGCAACCGCTCCTGGGAGGCCGGCTCGCCGCGGGCCTTCAGGCTCTCGACGGCGACGTCGACAATCGTCCGGCCGACATCGGACGCCGAGAAGGGCCGACGGTCGAATCGCTCGGGCGCCGTGAAGAGCCCGGCGCCGGGGACGAGATCGGGGTCGCCGGCGTCACCCGGCCGTGGGTCGAGCGCGACGTTCGCCCGCGTCCGCGGACCCGGTGGCAGGACGGCGCCCGGCGGGACGAGCTCGACGCTCCCGATCGCCTCGTCGTCGCCGTCGCCGAGTCGCGCGGCGAGGAGCCGGAAACCGGCACCGGCGCCGCCAAGGGCCGCGGCGACGAGCGCCTCCGGACCGCTGTCGACGAGGTACACCACCCGCCCGTCGCGAGAGATCGACGGCTCGACGGAGGCGAGCGATCGAGCGAGCGCCGCCGCCTGCCAGCCCCACGGCGCCCGGATCGCGGCGCCGGACAGGGCGGCCAGCGGCAGGGTCGCGGCGGCCTCCGACCCGATCGTCCATGCCGTCGCCCAGTACGTCAGCGAGAGCCGCTCCTGGTTGGGCCGGACCGGCGCCTGGCCGAGCACGAGGCGCACCCGGCGGCGGACGGACGGCCCGGCTTCCCAACCGCGACCGAGCGCCGCCTCTTCGCCGATCGCCCTGGTCGTCGATGGGCCCGCGACCCGGATCACGGCCGTCGCGCTGCCCTCGGTCAGGCTCCGCAGGTCCTCGCCGAGACGCGCCTGGACTGCGCCACCCGGCCCGCTCTCGAGGCGCTGGATGAAGCCGCGAACCGTCCGGATCCCGTCCTCGAAGGCGAGCCACGGGTTGCGTTCGCGCCACTGGCCGCTGCCCGGCGGACGGACCCGGCCGCCCTGGATCCGGAGCGTGCCCATCCGTCCCGGATAGCCGTTGAGGCGGCTGGCCGGCAGGAGGGCGTGGAGGAAGCCGAGGCGGAGCGCGGCCTCGACGGGCGCCGACCGGAGATCGCCCTCGATCCGATCGAGGATCGCCTCGAGGCCGACGAGCTGACGCGGGGTGTGGAGATCGAGCAGGCTGTCGACGAGACCCAATCCACCCTCGACGACGGGGAACCGATCGCGCAGTCGTCCCCGGACCGCGTCGAGGCCGTCCGGGATCGCCCTCGCCCGCTCCCGATCGGCGTCGTCGACGTCGGCGGTCCGCTGCTCGCCGCCACGCGCGCCGCGACAGACAGGGCAGGCGTAGAACTTGCGACCGGGCGTCGGTCCGCCGTTTTCGGGGGGCTCGTCGCCGGTGCCGCTCCAGACGACCTCGTCGAGGGGCAGGGACCGGCCGCAGGTCGCGCAGCGGGTGACGAACGGCTCGCCGACCGCGACCTTGAGGCTGGTCTGACCGCGGGGCGACGCGCCCATCGCCTGGAACGCGGCGTCGAGGTGCCGGAGGTCCGGCGGGCGCAGGACGAGCTCGGCCAGGAGGCGCGTCAGCGGCGTCGTCTCGAGGCTGACCGCCCGCCGCTGGCGGTCGACCGCCGCCCGCGCGACCCAGCCACCGCGCCCCGCCAGGTCGAGAACGATATCGCCCGGTCCGGTGTGGCTCTCGACCCGGCCCGCGACGAGCCCGGGCGGCGGCGGCGGCGCCAGCCGATCGAAGAACGGCAGCGAGTAACCAGGCTCCGCCCGCACGAGTGAGGCTCGACCAGCCATGAACCTAGCCTACCCGCCCAATGCCGGCGCCGTCCCACGCACCTGACTCGCCCTCCGAGTCAAATCGTCGGCCAGCACGCTCGACGCGGTCGCGGTGGCAGCTCATCCACGCTCACCGATGGGCGAACTGACTCACAAGCCGAGTCATGCCGTCAGCCGCGGCTATGCCTCGTCGGCCTCGTCCAGCTCTTCTTCGAAGGCTTCGTCGGTCGTCGACTCGGGCGGGAGAACGCGGTCGAGGTCCTCGATCTCCTCATCCTCCTCGTCGTCCTCGAGATCGTCCTCGAGCTCCATCTCCTCGCGAACGAGGGTGCCCTTCGTGTAGGGCCGGAGGTCGGTCGACTTGGCGGCGGTCGGGAAGCTGACCTTGCCGTAGTTCCGGGGGTCCTGGTAGATCTCGCGGATGATGATCCGGACATCCTTGTCGCCGAGGGACGTCACCCCGGCGGCGTACTTGTTGCCGTCGGCGAGCAGCTTCAGGAGGCGGGCGGCGACGCGCGGCTCCACGACGCCGATCCGCATCCCGTTGCTGGTCGCGATCAGCCGGCCGCCTTCGGGCGTCAGCTCGACGGCGTCGCCGGGGTTGACCTGGGCGAGCTTGCGCGGATGGGGCAGATCGGTCAGGAAGGCGAAGCCGGTCTTGCCCGTCTCCTCGACGAAGATCGAGACGGGGGCCTTGCTGCCCTCCTGGGCAGGAACGGTCTTCTCGCCGGCCTCGACGAGGAGGACCCGGAGGCGGTCGATGTTCCGCTCGGCGATCCGGTTCGTCGGGTCGAGGGCGAGCGCGGTCTGGTAGTGCTCGCGGGCCGCGCCGAGCTCGCCCAGCTCCCAGAGCGACTTCGCGAGGCGGTTCTCCGCCTCGGCGTCGGGACCCAGCTCGAGCAGCCGCTTGTTCGTCTCGACGCTCTCGCCCCACTGGGCGGCCGTCGCCTGGGCGATCGCCTGGTCGACCAGCTGCCGCTTCAGGCGGGTCTGGTTGACGGCGCTCGATGGCTGGTTCTCGAGGTCGGGGAAGGTCACGGGGCGAATATCCTTTCGAGGCGCTGAGGCGCGCCCGGGGCGATGCGCGCTGGGCCCATCGGGACGGCCGCGGCCGGGCTTCGATCCCGATTCGGGGGCATGGCTTTGTAGCATCGTAGTCCCTGTTCGTCAAACGACGCCGGCGTGGACCCATGGTGCAGACTGGCACCGGCCGGCCTCGATTTCGAACCGGCATCACGCCAGGCGCCGGGGGCCAGATGGAACAGCGAAGACCGATCATCGCCGGGCTGGCGATCGCGGCGGTCGCGACGCTGGTGGTCGTGCTCGGCGGCGGACTGATCGGCCGCCCGCCGGGCATTCCGACGGCAAGCCCGAGTCCGTCCGGACCCACGAGCGGCGTCGGGCCGGTCGTCTTCTACGAGATCGACGATGCCGACGGCGCGAAGCTCATGGCCCGGACGCTCGACGGGCGATCGCTCGCCCGCGTCGTCGCGAGTCGGACGGACCTCGACGCCGGCCGGACCTGGAGCGTCGACCCGACCGGGACGATCGCGATCGCCGCGACCAGCCCGGTCGTGAACGGGACCCGGCTCGAAGGCGTCAGCCTGG
>DASUPH010000225.1:0-4076 GCA_036276275.1 Candidatus Limnocylindrales bacterium | reverse complement strand
TTCGATGCCGCCCGCGTCGCCTGCGAGGCGTACGCGTCCAGCCACGAGGCGACGCTCCTCATCGATGGCGAGGAGCCGTGGGTTGCGGCAGGCGCCGGCGGCATGGCGGTCGAGCTGACCGATGCCGCGGCCGGCGGCGTGCTGCCGGTCCTCGCGACCGCGTTCGTCCCGGTCGGCAACGGGGCGCTGATCGTCGGCGTCGGGGCGTGGCTGCGGGAAGGAGCGCCCGATTGCCGGGTCGTCGGCGTCCAGTCCGACCGGGCGCCGTCGATGACCCTGTCGTGGCGGGAGGGCCGGCCGATCGAGACGGATCGGGCCGATACCTGGGCCTCCGGGATCGCCTCGCGCGTCCCCGTGCCCGAAGCCCTCGACGCGATGCGCGACCGAGTCGACGACATGGTCCTCGTCTCGGATCCGGACCTGCGCACCGCCCAGGCCGAGCTGACGGCGGCGATCGGGATCACCGTCGAGGGTGGGGGAGCGGCCTCGTGGGCCGCGATCCGGGCCGCCCGCGGCACGCTCGACGGTGCGGCGCTCGTCATCGTCACCGGCTCGAACGCGGAGCCCGTCTGAGCGTCCCGAATGACGGTCGGGCCGGTCGGCGGCGGGCAGACGAACGAAGCGGGCCCGCCCGAGGGCTGACCCGCTTCGTCCATGCCGGGAAAGGCGTCGGTCAGGGAGCGACCGCCTCCCAGTTCGCGTACACGCCGTTGGCGTCGCCGGGCGCCTTGTCGTTCTTGAAGAAGTAGAGCGGCAGGCCGTTGTACGTCACCTGGAGGCTTCCGTCGTCCCGGGTGATCGTGCCGAGCTTCCCGGTCACGCCGGAGCCACCCGTTGGCGTCCCGCCGGCCGGCACCGATAGGGCCGGCCACGTGTCGGCGCAGCCACCGCTGCAGTTGCTCTTGCCGCTGTCCTTCACGTCCTTTGTGAACGTGTAGACGGTCATGCTGTTCGAGCCGGCGACGAGCTTCGTGCCGATCGAGCCGACCGGCTTCGCCTCAACGGTCGCGCCGGTGGTCGCGGGTGACGCGGCGGCCGACGGCTCGGCCGATGGCGGGCCCGACTCGACCGCGGTCGAGGGCGGTGCCGCCTGGGACGGCGTCTGCGACGCGGGTGCCGTCGTGGCACCACCGGTGCAGGCGACGAGGACGAGGATGAGCGGCAGCAGGCCGGCCGCGACGGCTGAGCGATGTCGTCCCATTGGACGGGTACCTCCTGAAGGGCATTGGGTGCGTTTGCTTCCCAGGTTGGTCTACGTCGCCGCCGGGTCGCGCGGTTTCGGATCCCAGGGCGATCCAACCGTGCTCGGGCGGGCCGAACGTCGACAAACGTCCATGCGGGTGCTGATCTCCGACGATGGCCCCGGCCCGGTGGGGTCTCCAGCATCGACCCATGGACACCCTCATCACCCTCGCCAGCCTTGCGCTGGCCTTCCTCGTCCTCGTTGGGCTCGGGGCGGTGTTCGGCACCCCAGCGCGCCGCGACGAGCGGTCATCGGGTCTGGAGGCGCTCTTTGTCCCGATCGTCGCAGCGTTCATGACCCAGTCGGTGCCGCCTCGCCCGGTCGTCCGCGAAGAGGAGCCCGTCCGCTGGAACTTCGCGCGGCTCGACCAGACCCGTTCGGGTGAGCCGATCCCGTGGCGATTCCATCCGATCGATCCGGCGACCGACGCGGCCGCCTGACCTCGGCGACCAGCATCGTCAAATGTCCATGGCGGCGATGACGATCGACGATGGCGGGGGCCTGGGCGTCTTGCGACCTTGCCCGGTGCAGACCGACCCGTCGCGGCCCGACCCAGAGCCAAGGAGCACATCCCGATGACCCCGACCGACATCGACCTGATCCGATCAAGCTGGTCCGGCGTCGAGCCGATCGCCGACACCGCCGCCGGCCTGTTCTACGGTCGACTGTTCGAGCTCGATCCCGCCATCGAGCGGCTCTTCCGGCGGACCGACATGGCCGCCCAGCGGAAGATCCTCATGCAGACGCTCACCGTCGTCGTCAAGAGCCTCGACAAGCTCGACCAGCTCGTGCCGGCCGTCCAGGCGCTCGGTCGACGACACGCCGGCTACGGTGTCCGAGAGGTCCACTACGCGACCGTCGGCTCGGCACTCCTGTGGACGCTCGAGCAGGGGCTCGGGGAGTCGTTCACGCCGCAGGTCCGGGCCGCATGGGCCGAGGCCTACGGGATCCTGGCGGCGGTGATGATCGATGCCGCCAAGGCCGACGTCGCGGTGCCCGAGGCGGCCGCGTAGGCCGTCGGGGTCGTTCGCCGGCTGGACGAACGACCCCGCTGCGGCCCGACATCAGCGCACGGCCACCCGGAGGTTGCCGTAGGGGAACGATTGCGGGAAGCCGCCGATCTGGACGAAGTACGTCGTCCCGGCGACGCTGTTCCAGGTCACGGCCGATTGGAGCGTCCGGCCGATCGGCTGGACCGGCACGTCATCGACGCACGCCCCGGGTACCGGCGCGAAGCCGCCAGAGCCGTCCGACGTGTAGACCGCGACCACCGTGTCGTAGTCGCTGCCGGCAGTGTCGACCGTCAAGGGCCCGCCGGTCCCCACGATCGTGTACCAGACCGTGTGGCCGACCGGGACAACATCATCCTCGAACGCCAGGCACTCAAACGCGGCTTCGCGATCGGGCGAGGCGCCCTTCGTCGCGACCGATGTCTTCGCGCCGACCGTGAGGAGCTTCGCCCCGCTGGGCAGGTCGTTCGATGGAACCTTGCCGCCCGGCTTCGGTCCGTTCGGGAACGAATTGATGACCTTCGTCCGGCCATCGACGCCGATGCAGGCTCCGAGGTCGAACGTTCGGGTCCCGATCGTCAGCGTCCCTTCGAGATCGAGGGTCACACCCTGCGCCACGAGCTTGCCCGTGGCGAACTTGAGGATGTAGTCGAAGGGCTCTCCGGACCCGACGACCGCGAGATGGATCGACGCCCCGCCGGCGACCGGCTCGCCGGTGTCGAGGTTGTAGGTCTCGAGGTTCGCATCGAGGACCCCGTTGGCGAGCGTCGCTGAACCCGATGCGCCGGTTCCCGCGGAGCCATCGGCCGGGAAGGCGCCCGCATCGATGAACACCTCGCCGTCCCGGAGGCTCGTGAACAGGAACCCGGTGTCGCCGGCGGCGTTGGTGAGGTCGCAGCCGACTTCGCGACTGGCAAAGTGGTTGACGAACGAGCGCGGGTTGGTCTCGAACACGGAGACGGTCGACTCGTTGCCGAAGCACGTATCGAGCGAGAACGTCGAGCCACCCACGGAGAGGGTGCCGCTGGGGTCCATCGGCTGATCGACGCCAGTGAACTGGTGCCAATGGTTGCCGTCACGGAACCGATCGTCGAACGGGGACGGATCGCCCGACGCGGCGAGGGTCGCGGAGAACGCTGCCGAACCCGCCGGGTCGCCGTTGCTGTTCAGGAGCGGGATGGAGCCCGCGAGGACGCTGCCGTTCCAGCTGACCACCACGGGCTGCTCGGAGGCCCGGAACAGGTCCGGCGGCCCGGACGTGTCGCTGGTCGCGAAGAAGTCGACGAAGGCATCCGGTCCGAACTCGCTCGAAACGGAGGCCGAGAAGAACGCAAAGCCGCCGCCACTCGTCGCCGCCATGCCTTCGCAGAAGATGCTGACGTTGTGGTCGGTGAACCGGGTCACGCGCCCGGCCGACGCCGCCGCGGGTAGGGCCAGGACCAGGGTGAGCGAGACGAGGAGCGCCAGCACGCGTTTCATTCCGTGTCCCTCCTGGCCTCACGCGGGGCCGGCTTCGGCGGCCGCGGACGACCTCTTCGCGTCGGTCGCGCAGGATGGATGGGGCACGCGCGCCGACCGGCGATGACGCTACAGGCCGCTCGTCTCGCTGTCCAGCAGATTCCAGCACCAACCGCCGTGCCAGGCCCCACCTGGCCGACCTCAGGACGATTGCGGGACTCTAGTGCCTCAATCGAGGCCGTATTCGGCCATGGCCGCCCGGATTTCGGCGGCGAACTCCGCCGTCGGCGAGCGCCTTGTCGCAGTTGCCGCTGAAGAGCTCTGTTGTCGCTTGATAGGCCGACCCTAGTGGAGTTTCGCGATTC
>DASUPH010000224.1:0-2559 GCA_036276275.1 Candidatus Limnocylindrales bacterium | reverse complement strand
CTGCTCGCCCTTGCGGTACTGCTCGATCTTGAGGTCCATCCCGGTCAGGCGGAGCATCGCCCGCTCGAACGGCGTCCGCTTCGAGCGACGCTCGTGGAAGCGCGCGCTGATGCGCTCGACGTCGGGGACCAGGCCGTGGCCGACCTCGTCCATCACGTAGTCGCTGAACCCCTCGAGCAGGCTCATCACCGCCTGGGTCTCGCGGAAGAGGCGCTTCTGCTCGGGCCCCATGAGCCGCTCCATCCAGTGCTCCCCGTCGGACTCGCCGCGCAGCGTCCGTCCGAGCGCGCGGACGGCGTCGCGCCCGAGGGCTCGCGCATCGCTGCCGAACAGGCTCAGCTGGCGCTCGAGGCGTTCGGCCAGGTACGGCCGCAGCCACGGATGGGCCTCGAACTCGAAGGCATGGGTGGTCTCATGGAGGGCGATCCACGTCCGGAACGGATCGAGCGGGACGCCCAGCGAGCGCGCCGTGAGGCGGATGTTCTCCTCGACGAAGAGGAGGCGACCAGGCGCCTGTTCGGCGGTGAGCAGGGCCAGGTCGTACTGGCCCAGGACCCGACCACCCATGAACCCGAGCAGGAAGCCCAGCTGGCGAGTCGTCACCCAGCGGTTCGCGAGGGCCATCGTCGCCTTGGCGAGACCGCCGCCGGGCGGGACGACCTGATCGAGGAGGTCCGCCTCGAGCTTGCCCATGAGCGAGGCGAACGTCCCGATGTTGGCTCGGACCCAGCCGCCTCGGTCGACCACGCCCGATCGTTCGACGACGCCCGGCAGCTCCGATCCGAGCGCGCTCGACAGGGCCGGCACGATCTTCGCCATGGCCGCGGCGTAGGCCGGTTCTGCCGCGGCGAGCTCAGCCGCGGAGAGAGCGCCAGGGGCTCGCTCGAGCCGGCCGACCGCGATGCGCTCCACCGACGGCCAGTCCACCAGGCCCCGCCGGGCCGATCGCTCGGCGTGTTGCCCGACGACGGTGGCGGCCGCACCCAGGGCCGACCCGATCAGGAAGCCGGCCTGCCAGACGCGATCGTCCCGCCATGTCCCGCCGCGCCGACCCCGGTCCGTCATCTGGCCAGCACCCCGAGCTCGATCCGTGCGACGTCCGGGAAGGCCGCCCCGAACAGGCGCGAGGCCAGGTCGTGGAAGCGTTCGGGATCGCCCGTCGTCAACTGGAGATGGGTCGGGGTCGCCGGCTGCGCCTCGCCGATCGAGGCGGCCGTCGCCTCGAGCCCGTTGATGTCCAGGAGCTCGGCCAGCGCGGAGGCCGTCGCGGTCGCCGAGTCGACGATCGCGACGTGCTGACCGGCGACGGCCTCGATGAGCGGCCGGAGAAGCGGGTAGTGCGTACATCCCAGCAGGAGCGTGTCGACGGTCGCTCCCGGCGGCCGCGGGAAGATCGATTCGCCGTCCGCGTCGCGCTCGCCAAGGAGCGGTGCCAGTGCATCGACAACGGCGGCCTCGGCGACCGGCCCGCGCAGGTCGCCCGCCTCGACGAGCGGGACCAGCGTCGGCGTCGCGTGTTCGTACACCTCGATCGCGGGGTTCTCGTCCTTGATCGCCGAGAAGTACGCGTGCGATCGGATCGTGGCGGGCGTCGCGATGACCCCGACGCGGCGGTTCCGGGTCGCCAGGGCCGCCGCCGAGGCGCCCGGCCGGATGACGCCGAGGACCGGCAGGTCGTAGCGTCGCCGGAAGGACCCGATGCCCACCGCGGTGGACGTGTTGCAGGCCACGACGAGCGCCTTCACGTCTCGCTCCACGAGCGCGTCGAGCGACTGCGTCGAGAAGGCCAGCACCTCGTCATCGGTTCGCACGCCATAGGGTGCCCGCAGATTGTCCCCGAGGTAGACCGTCGACTCGCCGGGGCTCCTCCGCATGATCTCGCGGAGCACGGTCAAACCGCCGACACCCGAATCGAAGACCCCGATCGGACGGGGATCGGCCATCCCGGCGCCTTAGCGGTGCCCGGCCGCTGCCGGCGTCCGGGCCAGGCCGAGCAGCTCGCCGGCGAGCTTCGCGAGATCGTGGCTGATAGGCGCGTCTGGATTGGCCAGAACGAATGGCACGCCCTCGTTATTGGACTGGATCACGAGCCGGCCGTCGGACATCACCCGGTGTTCCGGCACCCGCCCGAGAGCGCGCTCGAGGGCGGCCGGATCGATCCCGCCCGAGGAGTCGGCGCGGTTGATCAGGTACCGCACCTTGGACGCCGCGTAGCCGATCGCCCGGAACGTGTCGGCGATGGCCATCGTGCTGTGGATCGTCGTCGAGTCGTAGGTCACGATCTCGACGATGGTGTCGCTCGTGTCGAGAAAGGCGAGATTGATATCGCTGATCGAGCTCGACATGTCGATCACGACGCTCGTGTAGACCCGGCGCAGGAGCGACAGGATCTTGTCGAGGTCGCGCGGATTGATCATCTCGGCCATCTCGATGCGGGGCGGGGCCAGCAGGATGTCGATGCCCGACGGGTCGCGCCAGAGGACGTCGCCCAGGTCGGACTCGGCGATCCGGTCGGTCGGCAGGTCGAGGATCGAGGGCGCGTCGGCCGGGACCTTGAGC
>DASUPH010000223.1:0-2307 GCA_036276275.1 Candidatus Limnocylindrales bacterium | reverse complement strand
CTTCATCCGGTGACGATCCGGGCGGTCCTCTACGACGCGAAGGCTGACGACCGGACCATCGACCTCGATCGGGACGAACTCCGGATCACCAAGGATCGGCTCCTGTGGATCGATCTCGACGACCGCGAGCCCGGTGATCTTCGGCGGGCCGCGAAGGCGGTCGGACTGGAATCAGAGGGTCTCGACCGTCTCTCCCGTGAGGACCGGCGGGCAACGATCCTCCGTCTCCCGGACCGGGTCGTGTTGACGCTCGGTGCGGTCGAGCCCGAGGACGCCGAGGCCCGACGTCGCGAGATCGATATCGTCATCGGCGTGAACCACGTGATCACCGTCCACGAGGGCGGGCTGACCGCCGTGGATACGTTCCGGGGCGAGATCCACCATGAAGGCGAGCTCGGCAGGCTGGACGCCGCGTCGTTCACGGCCGGCCTGATCGACGCGATCTGCAGCTCGTTCTTCCTCCAGATCGAGGCGATCGAGCGCGACATCGACGAGCTCGACGTCCTCGCGGTGAAAGCATCGGGTTCGCGTGGCTACCTCGACGCCGTCGTGATCCTGCGTCGACGGATCGCCCGACTGCGGCGGACGCTGGCGCCGAACCGGGAGGCGCTGTCGCCTCTGCAGCGGCCCGACTTCGAGTTGCGCTCCGATCTCGGTCAGGTCTGGCCGGGCACGATCCAGCGCGTCGAGCGGGCGATCGACGGCGTCGAGAATGCCCGCGAGCTGCTCGTCGGGTCGTTCGACCTCTATCTCGGCCGATCGTCGCAGCGGACCAACGACGTGATGAAGGTCCTGACGCTCGTCTCCGCGATCGCCCTGCCTGGGATCGTTCTCGCCGGGGTGATGGGGATGAACTTCAAGCTGCCGTTCTTCGACGATCCGGCCAACTTCTGGGTCGTGGTGGGGACGATGGTCCTCTTTGCCGGGGCGATCCTCGGTGTCGCCCGCTGGCGCGACTGGATCTGACGCGGCTGCCCCTGGCGACGCCTCTCGCCGGATGGGTCAGTCGTCCTCGGTCATCACCCGCAGGGAGAACCCGAACTCGGCGCCACCCTCGGGCCGATTGAGCGCCCAGATCCGGCCACCCATCGCCCGGATCAGGCGGGCGCAGACGAAGAGGCCGATCCCGGCGCCGGCGGCCGATCGCGCGGTCCCGGCGGAGCGGAAGAAGAGCTCGAAGAGGCGATCCTGCTCGTCGGGCGGGAAGCCCGGGCCGTCGTCGAGGATTCGAACCCGGGCCTCGCGATCGTTCGTGTCGACGATCGTCTCGACGACAGCGCCCTCGCCGCCATACTTCGCGGCATTCGAGAGAAGGTTCCGGATCACCTGCTCGACGTAGGTAGGATCGGCGCTCACCGTCGGCACGCCGGCCGGGACCTCGAGCCGGAAGTCGATCGCGGGCCAGCGGCCCTTCTCGGACCGGATCACCGTCGGCAGGACGCGCTGCAGGAGGACCGGCTCGGCTCCCAGCTCGCCCTCGTCCTCGCCGAACCGGGTCATCGCGACGACATCCTCGACCAGGCGCTGGAGTCGCTCGGCCTCGAAGGCGATGTCCTCGAAGATCTCCCGCTGGGTTTCGCCACCGAGATCGTTCGCGCGGGCGAGCACCTTGGACCCGGCGTAGATCGTCGTGATCGGTGTCCGGAGCTCATGCGACAGGATGCCGATGAACGTGTCCCGGACCGCCTGCCGTTGGCGCTGCTCGGTGACGTCGCGCAGCATCACGATCGTCTCGTCGTGGCGGCCGCTCACCGACCCGTCCTCCGGCGCGACGGGCCACGTGCTGACCTCGACCCAGCGCTCCTCGTCGCCCTTCGCCCGAAGCTCGACCGGGCCGCCGCGCCGACCGAGGTCCGGGGCCAGCCCATCGGGGTCCTCGATCTGGTCGAGGATCTCGGCGTATGTCCCCTCGTCGACGTCCGGAAAGACGTTCTCGGCCGCCGGGTTGGCCAGGATGATCTTGCCGTCCGCGCTGCAGACGAAAACGCCCTCGCCCATGGCCCGGATCACGGCGTTGAGCTCCGCGGCCCGGGCGTACTCGGCGGCCGCCAGGTCCCGGAGGTGCTCCTCCGCCTCGATCCGATCGCGGATGTCGCGGGCGATCGCGAGGACCCGCGCCGGCTGGCCGGGGCTGGCGGCAACGGCCTGGAGCCGGATCTCGACCGGGATCGAGGCGCCGCCCGCCTGTCGGAAGCGGAGGGTCTCGGTCCGCGTGTCGGTCGAGCCGGCGACCAGCGGCCCGATCAGGCCGGCGAGCCCGGCCGCCGCGCGGGTCGGTCCGTCGCCGGCCGCGACGACCGGTTCGTC
>DASUPH010000222.1:0-6308 GCA_036276275.1 Candidatus Limnocylindrales bacterium | reverse complement strand
CCATCGTCCCCGGATCGACTGGCCGTGCCTTTCGCCACGGCCACGACCGCCTGACCCTCTCCAGAAAGGATCTTCCGAGCGTGCGCAAACCCGATTACGAGCGACGTGTCGTCGTCACCGGCCTTGGTGTCGTCAGCCCCGTCGGCAACGACGTCCCGACGGCGTGGGGAAACCTCGTGCGGGGCAAGTCCGGTCTGGACCAGATCACCAAGTTCGACGTCGGGCGGTACGAGGCCAAGGCCGCCGGCGAGGTCCGCGACTTCCATGCGGCGGACTGGATGGACCCGAAGGCCGTCCGTCGCAGCGAGAGCGCGATGTGGTTCGGCGTGGCGGCCGCCAAGCAGGCCCTGACCGACTCCGGCTTCGAGATCACCGACGAGAACCGTGAGGACGTCGGGGTCGTGTTCGGTTCCGGAGCCGGCGGCCAGCAATTGATGATCGACGCGTGGGTCAACCTCCACGAGAAGGGGCCGCGGAGCGTCCCACCGACGTTCATCGCCAATGCCCTCGTCGACTCCGCGTCGGGCATGATCGCGATCGAGACCGGAGCGATCGGCCACAACGTCTGCATCGTGTCCGCCTGCGCGACCGGCACGCACAACGTCGCCGAGGGCGCCGAGGCGATCCGCCGCGGCGACTGCATCGCGGTCATCTCCGGCTCGACCGAGGCGCCGCTTCTCGAGACGGCTCATGCCGGCTTCACGAACATGCGCGGGATGGGCCTGCCGCGGCCGGGCGAGCCGCTCCAGACGGTGTCCCGGCCGTTCGACAAGACGCGTGACGGCTTCGTCCTCGGTGAGGGCGCCGGGTCGCTCTTCCTCGAGGACCTCGAGCTGGCCAAGGCCCGCGGGGCAAAGATCTACGCCGAGATCGTGGGCTACGGCTCGGCCGCCGACGGCTGGGACATGGTCCAGCCGATCGACAAGGGGATCGGCTCGGCGCGGGCGATGAAGATGGCCCTCGATCGACGCGGCGTGCCTGCCGACGAGGTCGACATGATCAACCCCCACGGGACATCGACGCCGCTCGGCGACAAGCGCGAGGCGGAGGCGATCTGGACCGTCTTCGGGGATCGCGCGGCCGGCTCCCGCAAGTCGCTCGCGATCAGCGGCACGAAGTCGATGACGGGCCACATGATGGGCGCGGCCGGCGCATTCGAGGCCTTCGCGACCGTGATGGCGGTGGCCGAGCAGTGCATCCCCCCGACGATCAACTACCGCGATGCCGATCCTGAGTGCGATCTCTGGGTGGTCACGGAAGCAACGTCGCATCCGATCCGCTACGCGCTCTCGAACAACATCGGTCTGGGCGGCCACAACGGAGCGGTCATCTTCAAACGGTATGACGGCGATTAGGGCTGTCGGGTCACTACAATCGGCCCCAGCCCGAAGCCCCTGAGGTAGCCCTTCTTGCCTGAGACTGATCCTGCGCGGCGTGCCGTGGTGACCGGCATGGGGTGCGTCATGCCCATCGGCAACGACTTCCCGACGTACTGGGCCAACCTCGTCGCCGGTGTCACCGGGACGCGTCTGATCCAGAGCTTCGACGCGTCGGACTTCGAGGTCCGGATCGCGGCCGAGGTCCTCGATTTCGATCCGACCGCGGCGATGGACCCGAAGATGGCCCGCCGGATGACCCGGTTCATCCACTTCGCGATGGCCGCCGGCAAGGAGGCGGTCGCGGATTCGGGGATCGATTTCGCGGCGATGACGGAGGATCAGCGCGATCGCGTCGGCGTCGTGGTCAATACCGGCGGCGGCGGGATCGAGGCGATCATCGACGGCACCCACGTCCACGATACGAAGGGCCCGCGGTTCGTCAGCCCCTTCGCCGTGCCGGCGCTGTCGGGCTCGATGGGCGCCGCGCTCCTGTCGATGGAATACCGCCTGACCGGGCCGGTGATGACCCAGGTGGCGGCCTGCGCGACGTCCGTCATCGCCTTCCACGACGCCCTCCGCCTGATCAGGACCGGCGAGTGCGACGTCGTCCTGACCGGCGGTGCCGAGGCGCCGGTCGTGCCGATGGGGGTCGCGGCGCTGGCCAACATGGGCGCCCTGTCGAGGCGGAACGACTCCCCCGAGACGGCGTCGCGGCCGTTCGACGGGACGCGCGACGGCTTTGTCCTTGGCGAGGGCGGTGGCGTCGTGATCGTCGAGTCGCTGGCCCACGCCCTCGAGCGTGGCGCAACGCCGGTCGCCGAGGTGATCGGGGGTGCCCTGACGGCCGACGCGTTCCACATCAGCGCCCCGGAGCCGACGGGGCGCGGCCAGGCCCGGGCGATGACCGGCGCCCTCCGCAACGCCGGCGTGGCGCCCGACGAGATCGACTACATCGTGGCCCACGGCACGGCGACGCCGCTCAACGACCAGACCGAGACGCGAGCGATCAAGGCGGCGTACGGCGACCACGCCCGGAAGGTCGCGATCAGCTCCCCGAAGTCGATGATCGGCCACCTCGTCGGGGCGGCCGGGATCGCCTCGGCGCTGGCCGGACTCGGCGCGATCCGCGACCAGGTGATCCCGCCGACCGCCAACCTCCGAACGCCGGATCCCGACTGCGACCTCGACTACGTTCCCCTGACCGCCCGGAAGGCCCGGGTCGACACCGTCGCGGTCAACGGCTTCGGGTTCGGTGGGCAGAACGCGGTCGCGATCTTTCGGCGCCTCGACGCCTGATCGCCGCCGGGGAGGATCAGGAGGCGGGCGATCGGCCCCGGATGAACTCGATGACACGCGGATCGATCCAGCCGGGCGCCGCGGTCCGTTCCTCGAGATTCTCGACGGCCATCCAGTCGACGAGGGCCCGCTGCCAGGCCGCGTCCCAGCCGACCGGAATCTCACGGGCGACCCCGATCGCGGGTCGCGGCTCGCTCGCCGGCGCGGCGCCCGCCATCGGCTGGTAGGTCGCCCCGGTCGGACCACCGGGTGACGCGCCGAGCGTTTCGAGCCGCGACCGGAGCTCCGCTGCGAGGGCCGCATCGAGCGGTACGAGGGTGTCGGCCGCGGGCCGGTCGAAGTACAGCCGCTGCAGCGCGAGGACGCGGCCGAGCTCCCCGATCGGATCGGCATGATCGTCGACCCGCAGATCGATCCAGCGATCGTTGCCGCCACCGTAGCCTCCGCCGTCCCGGACGACGAGCAGGGCGGCCGACTGGCGTCCACGGCGATCGCCACCGGCGGCGTCGGCATCGGCGAGGCAGGCCGCGAGCAGCTCCGCGAAGGGGAGTCCTCCGGCGACGAACCGCTCGGCCAGGGCATCGACGACCTCGGGGCCCGCCAGGATGTTGCCCTGCGCCGCGTAGTTGTCGCCGATCCGACCACCGGCCCAGCGGAAGCACCCATGGCCGGTGTGGTTTGCGGCTCGACCCGCGGCATCGACGATGCCGACCTGCCGCTCGGCCCGCAGGTCGTCGGCGCCGACCAGGCGCTCGATCGCCTGCGCCGCCGTCGCACCCGCCGCGAGGGCCGCAAGTCCGTCCGGCCCGTAGCCGACGTTGGCGAACGCCTGGGTCGCGACCGCCCCGACCCCGGCCCGGGCCCACGGCACGACGGCGCCGACCGCGAGGAACTTCGACTGGACGGCGACCCCGAGATCGCCCGTGGCGGCATCACGGGCGACGATCGAGAAGGTCACAGGGCGCCGATCACGAGAAGCGGATCCGTGGATCGATGATCGCGCTCGCGATGTCGACGAACAGGTTCGCGAGGACGATGCACAGCGTGGCGAACAGGACGGTGCCCATGATCAGGGGGACGTCCGCGGTCCGGATCGAATCGACGGCCAGCTTGCCGATCCCGGGCCAGCTGAAGATCTGTTCGACGACGACCACGCCGCCGAGGAAGAACCCCAGATCCAGCCCGACCTGGGTGAGGATCGGCCCGACCGCGTTCCGGAACGCGTGCTTCCAATGGACGCTGCGGTCCGGCAGACCCTTGGCCCTGGCCGTCCGGACGTAGTCGCGATGGAGCTCCTCGAGCATCGTCACCCGGGTCAGGCGGGTGTAGTACGCGGCGCCGGCGAACCCGACGGTCAGGGCCGGCAGCGCGAGGTAGCGGAGATCGAACGCCTTGTATCCGCCGATCGGGAACACGTCGATCCCGAAGGCCTGGTGGGGCAGGAACCCGAGGTAGTGGATCAGCAGGAGCCCGACCCAGAACGACGGCGCCGACACGAGGATGATCGAGAGGATCGTGGATCCGCGATCGAAGACGCTGTTGCGGCGGGTCGCGGCGAGGAGGCCGAGCGGCACGCCGATCGCCAGCTCGATGAAGAGGCCGGCGAGGGCGAGCTGCAGCGTCGCCGGGAACCGCTGCAGGATGAGGGGCAGCACGTCCACGTTCTGGCTGAATGAATGACCGAGGTCGCCGCGGAGCGCCCGGGCCGCGTACGCGCCGAGCTGGACGAGCAGCGGCTGGTCCAGGCCGAGCTGATGGGAGATGCGGGCAACATCGTCCGGCGCGGCGCGGGGTCCGGCGATCACCCGGGCCGGATCGGCCGGGAAGACATAGACGAGGACGAACGTGACGGCGCCAACGCTGATGAGGACGGCAAAGGCCCAGATCAGACGTCGTGCGATGTAGCGGATCACTGTCGGGTCGGGATGGGTGGAGTGTGGGCGAGGCTCGGGAGGAGCCTCGCCCACGACTCAGGGATCAGGATCCGGGCTTCACGGAATAGTTGCGAAGGTCGTAGAGCCACACCGGGTGGAGCGAGAAGGTCGCGACCCGAGTGCTGACGAGGGTGAACCAGACCTGGTGGCGAAGGGGCACCCATGGCGCATCCGCCATGATCTTGTTCTGGATCTCCTGGTACTGGACGAGACGTCCGGCGGCATCCGTGCTGGCTCGCGCCGTGGCGGCGAGGGCGTCGACCTCCTTGTTGCAGTAGAGGGACGCATTCGCCCCACCCTGGACGGCCGACTGACAGGACAGCAGCGGGTCGAAGAAGTCGGACGGATCCGGGTAGTCCTGGAACCAGCCGACATACCCCAGCGGGGCCTTGTGCGGGGTGAAGATCCGGTCGAGGAACGTCGCGAACTCCTCGGTGACGATGTTGACCTTGACGCCGACTGCCGCCAGGTCCTGCTGCAGCGCCTGGGCGATCTGCGGGTCGGGGTCGGTCGTGTCCGTGTACAGCGTCGACTCGAAGCCGTTCGGATAGCCGGCATCGGCGAGCATCTGCTTGGCCTTCGCCTGATCGAACGAGTAGGGGTGGCAGTTCGGGTCGTAGCCCTGGATGTCGGGCGGCAGGATGCACTCGGCCCGGACCCCGGTGCCATGGACGAGCTTCAGGATGTTGTCCTTGTCGATCGCGTAGTTCAGCGCCTGGCGGACGGCCAGTTTCGAGAGCGGGCCGTTGTTCGCCTGCTGGGTATCCATGAACAGGTAGTCCGTGTTGACGAGGGTGTGGCTGAAGAGCTGGGCCTTGTACTTGGCGTCGGTCGTGACCTGCGTGAACGACCCCGACGGGAGCGCGTCGCCCATCATGTCGAGCTGGTCGGCCTGGATCTGCTGGATCATCGCGTTGTCATCGAGGCCGACCTTGAAGTCGATCTCGTCCAGGAATGGCTGGCCGGGCTGCCAGTACGACTTGTTGGCGACGAACGTGGCCTGCGTTCCCTTCGTGTACTGCTTGAGGACGTAGGGCCCGGTCCCGATCGGCCCTTTCGCGACCTCGGCCGCGTCGCGCGGTGTGTCCTTTGGCACGATGGAGGCGAAGGGCGTCGCGAGGATGTTCAGGAACGTCGCGTCCGCATTGATCAGGTCGATCTCGACGGTGTTGGCGTCGATCTTCTTGATGCCCGACGCGGTCTTTGCCTTGCCCTTGATCACGTCATCGGCGCCGACGATGTTGCCGAAGAACGCGGCCGACACGGGCGAGGCGGACGGCTTCAGGTTCGGGTCCAGGACGCGGTGGAGCGAGTCGACGACGTCGTCCGCGTTCATGTCACGGAGGACCGAGCCGTCCGGCTTCACGAACTTCACGCCGGTACGGAGCTTGATCGTGTACGCCTTGCCGTCGGCGGAGACGGTCGGCATCCCGTCCGCGAGGAGGGGAACGAGCTTCGTGCCGCTGTCGTAGCCGAGGACGGGTTCGTAGATCAGCCGCTCGGCCGGCCAGGACACCACGTCGTAGCCCTTTGCCGGGTCGAAGTACTGGATGTCGCTGTTGAAGCCGATCGACAGGAGTCCACCCTGCGCCGCCGGGGCGTTCGAGCCGGGCGCACTTTCGGTCGGCGCACTCGCGCCGGGGCTCGTCGCCGGTGCCGATGCCGACGTCGCCGGGCTCGCGGACGGGGAACAGGCCCC
>DASUPH010000221.1:0-3158 GCA_036276275.1 Candidatus Limnocylindrales bacterium | reverse complement strand
CATCGTTGATGACAGTGCGGGTTTCCGCATCCAGGCACGTGCCCTCCTCACCGCCGAGGGCTTCGACGTCGTCGGCGAGGCCGCCGACGGCCTCTCCGGTCTGGAGGCGGCAAGGTCCCTCCGCCCCGACCTCGTCCTCCTCGACATCGGCCTGCCGGACGTCGAGGGCTTCGAGGTCGCTCGCGAGCTCGCCGTCGACGGGCCTCCGCCCTTTGTCGTCCTGACGTCGAGCCGCGAAGCAGGCGCCTACGGACCGCGCCTCGCCGCCAGTCGCGTCCTCGGGTTCATCCCGAAGGACGAGCTGTCCGGAGCCGCGATCCGCGCCCTGGTGCCGGCGACATGACCGTTCGGATCGCGCTCGCCGACGATTCGGTCCTCCTCCGGGAGGGCATCGCACGACTGCTCGCGGAGGCCGGCTTCGAGGTCGTGGCCCAGGCCGGCGACGCCACCCAGCTCCTGGCCGCGGTCCGCGAGCACCACCCCGACGTCGCGATTGTCGACATCCGGATGCCGCCCACCCACACCGATGAGGGCCTGCGCGCCGCCGAGGCGATCCGCGAAGAGCACGGCACCGCGGTAGGTGTCCTCGTCCTGTCGCAGTACGTCGAGACGACCTTCGCGCTCCGTCTGGTCGCCGATGGTGCCGGCGGGATGGGGTATCTCCTCAAGGATCGCGTCGACGATCTCGAGGACTTTGCCGACGCGGTCCGCCGGATCGCCCGGGGCGGCTCGGTCATCGATCCCGAGGTCGTCGCCCAGCTCGTCGGCCGGCGCCGGGCGCGCGTCCCGATCGACGACCTCAGCGAGCGCGAGCGGGAGGTCCTCTCGCTGATGGCCGAAGGCCGTTCGAACCAGGCCATCTGCGACCGGCTGTTCCTCGCCCCGAAGACCGTCGAAGCCCACATCGCCAACATCTTCTCGAAGCTCGAGCTCCTGCCCGCCCCCGACGACCACCGTCGCGTCCTGGCTGTCCTCGCGCACCTCCGCGGCTGACGGGCCGACCGGGCGGACCCGACCGCGAACCCGGCTGACCCGGCCCACGACGGAAGCGCACGAATCACGGCGTACAATCGCGGTCTCTTCGAGGGGACACCATGGGTCTGCAACCGGCCCAAGCTGCTCGGCGAGTTGACCGCGACCTTCAGGCGATCGGCGCGCTGACGCAGGCCATTCTTGACGGCGACGACATCGAGCAGCTGCTCGGTCGGATCGCCAAAGAGGCGAGGGTTCTCGCGGATGCCGCGTCCGGCGTCGTCGTCACCGTCTCGGGCAGCCCGGGCGTGATGACCTTTCGGGGGGTGGATGGGCTGAGCGTCGGACCGCTCAAGGTCGGCCACGTCATGCCGGTCGGCGAGACGCTCACCGAGCTGGCGCTCATCCGCGGCACGAACATCGTCGCCCGCAACGCCAACGAGATTCCGCTGGCTGGCCGCGCTTTCGCGGCAGCGACCGGGGTCGGTCCGTTGATCGCCGCACCACTCGCCCAGATCGGTACCGCTCGTGGCGTGCTCGTCGTGGCACGGACGGCCGATTCGCCCTCATTCCGGCGGGCCGACATCAGCCTGATATCCACGTTCGCGGCACAGGCGGCGAGCGCGATCGAGCTGTTCGAGCTGCGCTCCGCGGAGCACGTAATGACGGTGGACGCAGAGCGGCAGCGGATCGCTGGCCAGCTGCACGACGGGGTCGTACGAGCCCTCCGCGACCTGCAGGCGGGCGTCCGCGGCCTGGCGAACGGGGCGACCGATGGTCAGCTCGTGGCGGGAATCCGGGAGGCGGTCGCCCAGCTCGACACGGCGATCGCCACGATCAGCGGCTACGTCGTCGAGCTCGAGGCACCGCCGGCACCGGACGAGCGATCGACGCCGGGTCGTCGGGGACGAACGACCGCGTCGGCACCTCCGTCGCCTCCGGGCCCGGCGCGGACGAGCGGCCGGGGCAGCCACCGAACGATCACGGTCATGGGCGAGCTCGCCCGGACGGCTGCCGGGGACGGCCCGACCGACGATATCCTGCAGGCCCTGGTCCACGAGGTACTGGAGCGCGCCGGTGCGGGCCTCGCGCTCATTGGGACCCTTACCGACGACGGTTCGGCGGTCCTCGTCAGGACCAGATCCGGGGCGGACGTGACCGGTCGCCGCGTCGGCGACACGATTCCGATCGGAGAGACTGCTGCGGGCGAGGCGATCGCGCTGGGTCGTCCGGTCGTCGTCGACTCGATCACGTCGTCATCGATCACGGCGTCGATCCCGCGAGCCGTCCAGGACCTGGTCGGGCCGATGGTGGCCGTGCCGCTGACCATCCGCGGTCGACGGTTCGGGGCACTGGCAATCGGCCGGCCGGTCGGCGCCCCGCCGTTCGCCGAGTCTGCCGTTCGGCTCATCGAAGCGTACGGCGTCCAGGTGGCGATCGCGCTCGAGTTCGAGCGCGTTCGGAAGGGACTTCGCCTGGGCGCCATCTCGGCCGAGCGAGATCGGATCGGGCGGGATCTGCACGAGCGCGTCATCCAGCTGCTCTTCGGCGTGTCGTTCGCGCTCCAGGCGCTCGAATCGACCGTCCAGGACTCGTCGGTTCAGGCCAGCCTCCAGGCGGCCGTGGACGGTCTCGACCGGGCGATCCGCGATCTTCGACGGTTCGTCTTCGGGCTCGAGCCCGGTCCCGTCGCGGACCTTCGCGTCGCCGAGCGAATCGAAGCCCTCGCCGCCGACAACGCCCGGCTCCAGGCCGAGATCGAGGCGCAGCTGCACGAGGTCAGGGCGTCGCGGACGAGGATCATCGCGGCCGGTGACGCCGAGCGGAAGCGGGTCGAACGCGATCTGCACGACGGCGCCCAGCAGCGCCTCGTGTCGCTGACCCTCGCCCTGCGCCTCGCGCGCGCGAACCTCGGCGACGACCTCGACCCGTCGGCGAAGCTCAGCCTGGATCAGGCCTCGGCCGATGCGAAGGCCGCCCTGTCCGAGCTGCGTGAGCTCGCTCGCGGGATCCACCCGCAGATCCTTACGGAAGCCGGCCTCGGCCCGGCCGTCGAGTCGCTGGCGGCCAGGTCGCCAGTCGACGTGCGCGTCGAGATCGGGGCGATGCGGTTCTCGCCGGCGGTCGAGGGCGCGGTCTATTTCACGATCTCGGAAGCCCTCGCCAACGTCGCAAAGTACGCGGGG
>DASUPH010000220.1:0-3832 GCA_036276275.1 Candidatus Limnocylindrales bacterium | reverse complement strand
GCCCCGAGGCCCAGGATGAACCGCCCGCCGGTGACGTGGTCCATGACCGTCGCGGACTTGGCGAGCACCGACGGATGGCGGAACGTCACCGAGAGCACGGCATGGCCGAGCCACTTGCCGGGCACGTGGTGGGCGAGCGCGGCCATCGCCGTGAACGCCTCCAGCGACGGCCCGGCGCGTTCCTGCCCGATGTCGGTCAGGTGGTCGTTCATCCAGACGGCATCGAACACCGCGTGCTCGCCGATCCTCGCCCAGGCCGCGTCGAGCGTCGACCAATCGACCCCCTGGGGCGAGGTCTTGATCCCGATATCGATCCGTCGTGTCGCGGTCATCGACCCGTTCAGCGGTGTCGCAGGGCCGAGGTCATCCGCGTCCCGGTCGTCACCGCGCCGCGCGACGCCGAATCGACGAGCGCCGCGTACTTGGCCATCACGCCACCCGCGTAGCGCGGCTCCGGCGGCGTCCAGCTCGTGAGTCGGGCGGTCACCTCCTCGGCCGGGATCTCGAGGTCGAGCACCTTGCGCTCGACGTCGATGAGGATGGAGTCACCCTCCCGGACCATCGCGATCGGGCCGCCCAGCGCGGCCTCCGGGGCGACGTGGCCGATCATCAGCCCGTGGGTCCCGCCGGAGAACCGGCCATCGGTGAGGAGCGCAACGGCGTCGCCGAGGCCCTCGCCGACCAGGGCGGCGGTCACGCTCAGCATCTCCTGCATCCCGGGCCCCCCGACCGGTCCTTCGTATCGGATGACGACGACATCGCCCGCCACGATCCGGCGGTCGCGCACAGCGGCATAGCAGTCCGCCTCCGAATCGAAGACGCGCGCGGGGCCGCGATGGAGCAGCCGCTCGTGGCCGGCGAGCTTGACGACGCAGCCCTCGGGCGCCAGTGAGCCGTGCAGGATCGCGAGGCCGCCCGATTCCTTGAGCGGCCGGTCGATCGGCACGACCACCTGTTGACCGGCCGTTTCGGTGGCAGCCGCGGCGATCTCGGCGATCGTCCGGCCGTCGACGGTCATCGCGTCGCCGTGCAGCACACCTGGCCGCTTGAGCAACTCGCGCATGACCAGCGCGACACCGCCCGCGTCGTACATGTCGCTCGCGGTGAAGCGTCCGCCGGGCTGCATGTCGGCGACGATCGGGGTCCGGTCCGCGACCGCGCCGAACTCGTCGATGTCGAGGGGGATCCCGAACTCGTGGGCCATCGCGAGCAGGTGCAGCACGCCGTTCGTCGAGCCGCCGGTGGCCGCGACCGAGGCGATCCCGTTCTCGAGCGCGTCGCGCGTGACGATGGCCGACGGCCGGACGTCGCGGCGGACGAGGTCCATGACCAGCTCACCGGACGTCCGTGCGGCGGCGTCCTTGGCGGGATCCTCGGCCGGGATGCCGTTGAGGCCTGCCGGCGAGAGCCCGATGAACTCGAGCACGGTGCTCATGGTGTTCGCCGTGAACTGGCCACCGCAGGCACCGGCGCCCGGACACGCGACGTTCTCGATCTCGTAGAGCTCATCGAGCGTGATCTTGCCGGCACGGTAGGCGCCGATCGCCTCGTACACCGTCACGACGGTGGCGTTGCGCTGGCCCTTGTAGACCCCCGGATAGATCGTCCCGTTATAGAGGATCAGGCCGGGCACGTCGAGCCGGCCCATCGCCATCGCGGCGCCCGGCATCGTCTTGTCGCAGCCGACCAGGCAGACGAGGCCGTCGAGCAGGTGGCCGCGCATGACGAGCTCGATCGAGTCGGCGATGACGTCGCGGCTGATGAGCGACGCCTTCATGCCCTCGGTGCCCATCGAGACGCCGTCGCTGACCGAGATGGTGTTGAACTCCATCGGCGTGCCGCCAGCCGCCCGGATGCCGTCCTTCACGTGCTCCGCCAGCCGCCGCTGGTTGTAGTTGCAGGGCATCGTCTCGATCCACGTCGTGGCGACGCCGACGAGCGGCTTGGCCAGGTCCTCGTCGGTGAAGCCGATGGCCTTGAGCATCGCCCGTGCCCCGGCCCGGTCCGGGCCGTCGGTCAGGGCCGCCGAGTGGCGCTTGGCCGGATCGGTCGGGCGGTCGTAGGGGTGGCGCTCGTCGGGCATCGGGTCGTCCTTGACTCGGGGATCGGTCGGGGCGCCCAGTGTAGAACGGCGCGTTCGTTGCGGAGGAGCGAGAGCGTCGCCAGGTCGCCTCTGATCGAGGCACCGGCCTGGCGCCACTGTCAGTGGCACGTTTTCGACGAACCCCTCGTGGAGCGGTCCCCAGGATGCGATCTGGGCGCACCACCGCGCTCGTTCGTGCGATCCGTGCCACTGGGAGTGGCGCCGTGGCGCCGTGGCGCCGGAACAGTGCCGCCCGATCAGTGCACGCAGTCTCCGGTCTTCACGGCGCCGGTCTGGCCCAGGGCCGGGGCCACCCGGACCGCGACCTCGGTCGGTGAGAGCGCGTAGCCCACGTCAGGGTCGGTGCGCGCCTCGGCGAACACCACGCCACCAACGGTCCCGTCACTGAGGATCATCGGTCCGCCGCTGTCGCCGCGATCGATGGCGGCGCGCAGCTCGAGGATCTGGCGCCGGACCGTGGTCTTGCCGTAGATGTCACGGCCAGTGGCCGCGTACGAACCGGCCACGGCGGCCGGCAGCACCTCCAGGCGTCCGCCACCCGGGTAGCCGAGCGTCGCGCCGATCGCCCCCCTCAACGGGTCGGCGGCGGCCAGCCGAAGGCCGGGGGCGCCGAGCCCCGGCACGTGGATGACCGCGATGTCGAACGCGGGGTCGAACAGGACCGCGGTGCCGTCGAGCAGGTGGTCGTCGGCCGAGGTGACACGAATGGCGCGACGGTCCGCGCCGGCGATGACATGGGCGTTGGTCACGACGTAGTCCGGCCGGATCGCGAACCCGGTCCCGACCGACTGGTATCCGCATGCCGCCGCGGACACCTTGACGGTGCTCGCCACCGCACCCTGGGCCAGGCGTCGCGCGGTCGGGTCGTCCGGTCGGTCGACGGGTGGTGCCGGGATCGGCTCGAAGCCGACGAACACCGCCGGCAGCCCGGTGCTGTCGAGGAGCCGCCCCAACTCGACGGCGAACTCCGCCGGGGCGGGCAGCAGGGCGTTGAGGGTGCGGATCGCCCGCGATGTTTGCGCCGCCTCGCTCAGGCGGGCGACCGGCCCGAACGCGACGAGGCCCCCGACGAGCCAGACGATGAGGATCGCCTGGGCGACACCCACGAACGCGCCGAAGACCCGGTCGGCCGCGCCCAGCACGCCGTCCCCGAGGCCGGTCGCGGCCCGGCGCCCGAGCGTCGACCCGATCGACTCGCCAAGGGCGACCGCGACGAGCAGGCCCGCGAGGACGACGAACGGCCGGACCGACGGGTCGAGCTGGCCGAGTTGGTCCGCGACATAGGGAAGACCGAGGACGACGACCGCCGCTCCGCCGATGGCTCCGATGAGCCCACCGATCTGCGGCAGGGCGCCGGAGCGAAACCCCAGGAGCAGTCCGACGACGACCAGCAGGATCGCGACCAGGTCCAGCGGGTTCACCGCCCGATCGTCGCACAGGCGCGCGAAACGCGATGGCGAAGGGCTCGGGAGCCTGGTCCGGCCCCGCCCCAGCTAGCTGACGGTCACCTGGATCGGGGCCGCACCGCCCGCGCCGTCGGCGATCGTGTAGGTGCCGGGTTCGAGCTCGCCCAGATCGATCTGCGTGTTCTTCAGTTGCGCGATCTCGATGCAGATCGTGTTGCCGGGACCGTGGCCTTCGAAGAGGGTGATCGTGAACGACCCGGCGCCGCGCTCTACGACGACATGGTCGAGGACGTAGCAAGGTTCGACGCCACTGGTCCAGTTC
>DASUPH010000219.1:0-2141 GCA_036276275.1 Candidatus Limnocylindrales bacterium | reverse complement strand
GATCGCGGACCTGGTCGCGCCGATCCCCTATCCGGAGATCTATCCGCCCGACGACGCCGAGTATCACCCGATCGCGGCCAACCGGACGATGTTCATCGACCGGGTCGACCTCGACGTCGCCCAATTGATCGTCGACCGGATCGAGGAGCACATGCGGACGTCCGGCGCGCAGATGGCGGTCGCCCAGCTCCGCGTCCTCGGCGGCACGATGGCCCAGGTGCCGGCGGATGCGACGGCCTTCGCCCACCGGTCGAGCCGGATCATGGTGAACGTCGCGTCGCTGGTCGGCTCGGCGGCCGAGCTTTCCGAGCATGAGCCATGGGTCGACGGCTTCGTCGAGGCGCTCCGTCAGGACGACGACGGCGCCTACGTCAACTTCATCGGTGACGAGGGCGAGGCGCGGGTCCGGCAGGCCTATCCGGGTCGGACGTGGGATCGGCTGACGGAGATCAAGCGCCGTTACGACCCGACGAATCTCTTCCGCCGCAACCAGAATGTGGCGCCCGCCGGCGACGGACCGCGGGCGTGACCGCCGCACCAGAGCCGGCCACGGAGCTGGACACGCAGTTCAGCAGCCCCGGCGCCGTCGCGACGCCGTGGGCGGCCGCCCGCCAGGTGCTCCAGGACGCCGAGATCTTCTGGCTCTCGACGGTGCGACCAGACGGCCGGCCGCACGTCACGTCGCTCATCGCCGTCTGGGTCGACGACGCGCCGTGGTTCACGACGGGCCCGACGGAGCGCAAGGCCAGGAACCTCGCCGCGAACCCGGTCTGCGTCCTGACGACCGGCACGAACGCGCTGAGCGAGGGACTCGACGTCGTGGTCGAGGGCGTGGCGCTCCGGGTCACCGACCACGGGACGCTGCAGCGCGTCGCCGACGCCTACGCCGCCAAGTATCCCGAGCCGTTCCACTTCACCGTCGAGGACGGTGGCTTCGTCGGTGGCGCCATGGCCTTCCGGATCCGGGCGACCAAGGCCTTCGGCTTCGGCCGGGGCGCCGCCTACAGCCAGACGCGGTGGCGTTTCGAGGGGGCCTGAGGTCGGCCATGCTCGCGGCCGCGGCTCCGGGCGCCGGTCGGGTCAGCCCGCCGCGGGCGGATCCGTCGTCGAATGCAACGCGAAGATCTGACGGGGTCCGACGATCCCTTTGAGCTCGTGCGCTCCGCGATCGTCGAACGCCAGACCCGAGCCCTCGACGAGGTCGCGCGTCGTGCCGGAGACGAAGACTTCGCCCGGACCGGCAAGGGCCGCGATCCGTGCCGCTGCATGGACGGTCAGGCCGCGCGGGCTGCCGGCGACGAACTCGATCTCGCCCGTGTGCAGGCCTGCCCGGATCCTGATGTCCAGATCCGCGACGGCCGGACCGATGGCGGCGGCACAACGGACGGCGCGAGCCGGCGCGTCGAAGATCGCGACGAACCCGTCGCCGGTCGTGGCGACCTCGCGGCCCCGGAACTGGTCGAGCTTGCCACGCAGCCGGGCATTGTGTTCGAGGAGGAGTCGGCGCCACTGGGCGTCGCCGATCCGCGCCAGCGTCGCGGTCGAGTCGACGATGTCCGTGAACATGACGGTCGCCAGCGTCCGGTCACCGAGATCGTCGATCGGCTGGCCGTACGTGGCCGAGTTGGCCCACTCGACCGCGACGTAAGGCTCGTCACCGACGACCCATGCCTCGTGTCCGGGCGGGATCTCGTGGATATCACCGCCCCGGATATCGAGCTCCGTTCCGTCATCCATGACGACATGGAGCGTGCCGCTGATCGCGTAGGAGACGTGGCGGGTCTGGCAGCTGGACGTCTGGACGGCCGGCTGGACGTCGATCGACCACCGCCACCCCGCAGGCAACGTGACTCGACCCACGACCGTCTCGTCGAGGTCGACGAGCTCCACTCGACCGGAGCCGAGGATCCTGGCCCGGTCGGGCCTGGCGAAGGACTTGCGTTGAAGGCGCGGCATCGGGACCCCATTCTGCGCACCGAATCCAACCGCCGTTGATCGCTCCGGCTAGCCGCCGGTCCCGCCGATCAGGCGTTGAACGCGCTCCAGCGATTCGTCGATCCGAACTTCTGTCAGCCTTCCGGCCGCGACCGCCCCCGCCACGGCGTCGATCGCCCGATCGAGGATGCCCGGGTCGTAGGCCT
>DASUPH010000218.1:0-2509 GCA_036276275.1 Candidatus Limnocylindrales bacterium | reverse complement strand
CGTTCGCGCAGCCACGGCCACGTCAGGACGTGCTCCGGGAAGATCCCGAGCTGGCCGGCGCCGGTTGGTCGCAACTCCAGGGTCAGCTCCTCGACGGCGATCGTCCAGGGACCCTGGTCGCGACCGGTCCAGCCCTCGGAGCGACCGAACCGCAGGTCGGCGGCCACCCATGCGTCCCGGTCGGTACCCGGTGGTTCGATCGCCACCGACGGCGCCGGCCGATCGACGACCCGGTTCCCGAACCGCTCCAGCCGCCGGCCGTCGCCGGCGTCGATCAGCTCGTATCCCTCGCTCCACACCGGCGCATCATGGCTCGTCCGAGAACCAATCATCCCCGGAGGCCGTATCCGCCATCATGAAGAACGTGATTCGACCGCTTCACGCCGCGGTCCTTGCCCTGATCGTCGCCGTCCTCGTCGCATGCACCCCAGGTGGCACGAGCGCGCCAGCCGCGTCTGCTGGTCCACCCGCTTCGGTTGCTCCGGCCGCTCCGGCCTCCGTTTCTCCGCCGGCGCCCGGCTACTGATTGCTCGCGCTGCGCACCGGCGTCAAGGTGTGTCGTTCACGCAGCAGTCATGGTCGATGACGTCGGCAGGTACCTCGGGGCGCCGGTAATCTCGGCGCCCGGGCCAGGTGAATGACCACTTGGCGGTGAATACCTCGACCCGGCAGCGGGCGCCCTGCTCCAGGCAGGCCGCCGCGTCCGGCCAGCGCGCATCCGGATACGTGGGGATTCGGTAGTCGCGGACGACCCCGGTGAGCAAGACTGCCGAGAGGACGAACGCGGCAACGCGCCGATTGCGCAAGCCCGCGAGGACGACGAGGCTCACGACGAAGGCCAGAGGGATGAAGTACCTCGTGCCCGCCGACGGGGTACTGAAATCGGATTGGGTCATGACGGCGGCGACGGCAAGAGCCAGGCCGAGAAGGCCGAACGTCGCGAGGACGCGAGGCGTCACTCCCCGGACGAGCGTGACGATCGCTACGGCGATCGCGACGCCCACGAACCCCAGAACGGATGGCGGCACGAGCGCTCCGAGGCCGTCCCCCAGCACGGACAGACCGATCCGCTCGACGAGGATCGCGGGCGCATCGGCGCGGATCGACGATGTGCGGTCGGAGGCCAGGTAGACGAGCCCCTGGACGACGGCACCGGTGGTGACGATGAGCGCGAGAACCAGGCGATGCCCGTTCTCGCGGGCACGTGCCCAGTAGACGGGCGCCAGGACGATGGCAGCGGGGCCGCTCAGGCTCGCCAACGCGACCGCGACCCGATCGAACCAGCGCCACCTCGGTGGGTCAGTCGAGACCGCCAGTGCCGCCAGGAGCAGCGCCGTGTACCAATGGACGTTGAGGACGGAGGCGATCGCAATTCGCGTGCCAGGTAGCACCGCGACAAGGAGCGCGGCCGCGATCCTGACTCGCCGGTCCGGGATGACGGCCTCCAGGCGGGAGCTCGAAAGGAAGGCTGCCACGATCGCGATGACGATGTACAACTCGAGGACGGTGACCGCCGGCGAGATCGCGAGCGGCAGCGGCGCGACGGACAGGTGAGCGAGTCGCGCCACCACGTGCAGGAACCCGGACCACGGTGCCAGGACCGACCCGACCGGATCGGCGAGGGCGGCGGCGGCAAAGGCGGCCGGCTCGTCGGACATGTACTGCGGGTGGATGAATGGCGCCAGCCCGCGGGCGAACAGGACGAGCAGCGTGATCGCACCGATCCCCGCCGGGCTGAGGACCAACGCGACGGCCCTTGCGCTCGACGTCGGCGGTCGCGCGTCCCTGTCGACGAGGTGAGCCGTGTCGGATAAGAGCACGTGGCGAGTCTATCGTCCGTCGAGGGCGACCTCGGCCGTTCGTTGTCGGCCTCGCGACCCTCGGCTACAATGCGCCGAGCCATCGAACCCCGCCGACCCGCGGCGAAGCTTCTGGCGAGGACTGGAACACCTCGTATTCCAAACAGGAGCGGAGACAAGGATCGAACGAGATTCGAGGGTGAGGTTCCGTCGGTCGAAAGCTTGTAGCCAGGCTCGAAACGGCCGGAACCGCCGGGCGGCTAGCTCAGCTGGTTAGAGCACTTGCTTGACATGCAAGAGGTCACTGGTTCGAGTCCAGTGTCGCCCACCACATCACGAACGCGACGATCGGGACACGCCCGTCGGCGACGCCCCCAGAGAGCCGGGATCAGCTGCGAACCCGGCGGCGGACGACGACCCAGGCACCACCCGTGGGCGACCGGCGAACCGGTCCGGGATCCGCCCGTTAGCGCGGCCACAAGAGCGCGGAGGACGCGCCGGTCAGCCGGCTCGACGACGCGAAGGCGGGTGGGACCGCGGGAGTGAACCTCTCGTCCTGTCGATCAGGCGAGGGGTTTCTGATTCGCAAGAGGATTTGGACGATGACGGACGCGAAGCCCGAACCGAGGGCGAACGACGCCGCGCCCGACGCGGCCGCTTCGACCCCGGACGACAGTGGTGAGGTCGAGCTCGATGAGGCCCTGTTCGAT
>DASUPH010000217.1:0-5952 GCA_036276275.1 Candidatus Limnocylindrales bacterium | reverse complement strand
CGTCTACCTCCTGGGCCACGCGTACAGCGCGTTCAAGCCCCTCCACGACGCCTACACGAGCGGTCGCCTGCACAAGGGCATGAAGGTCGTCTACGCCGACGGCGCCGGCCGGGTCCACACCTACGCGGTGACCTGGTGGCGGCTCGTGGCGCCGACGACCGCCGCGTCCTGGGCGTGGGCGTCCCAGAGCCGCCCGAGCATGACGCTCCAGACCTGCGTCGGGTCGCGCAGCCAGTACCGCCTGATGGTTCGCCTCGTCCGGGTCGGCTAGCTCGATCTCCCAGACATCTTGCCGACAACCGAAGATTGAGTCGCCGGAGGATGGCCCGCGCCCATACCGTATGAGTGCCCGAACAGATCGGGCGCCCACACGGCGGAAGAGACGTGGATGCCGACCTGATCGGACGGGCGCAACGGGGTGACGAGGAGGCCTTCGCGAGCCTCGCCGTCGCTGCGGGCGACCGCCTCCACGCGGTGGCGCACAGGATCCTGCGCGACATCGACCTCGCCGAGGACGCGACGCAGCAGGCGCTGCTCGCGATCTGGCGGGACCTTCCGCTGCTCCGCGACCCGACGCGCTTTGACGCCTGGTCGTATCGGCTCCTCGTGCGCGCCTGCTACGCAGAGGGCCGCCGAACGCGCCGCTGGGCGGCCAACGTCCGCCTCCTCCCGGCCGATGAGCCGGAAGCGGCGGAAGGCCTGAGCACGGTCGTCGATCGCGACCAGCTCGAGCGCGGCTTCCGGCGTCTGTCCATCGACCATCGCGCGGTGGTGGTGCTTCACCACTACCTCGACCTTCCGCTCGACGAGGTCGCCGAGGTGCTCGGCGTCCCCGCCGGGACGGTTCGATCCAGACTCCATCACGCGATGCGCGGCCTGCGTGCGGCCCTCGAGGCCGACGCCCGCCAGGCGACGCGGGAGGTTGCCCAATGAGCGCCGATCGCGACGTCAACCGCATCGTTCGGTCGTGGCTGGAGGAGGGCCGGACGGCGCTCCCGGACCGCGTCCTGGACACCGTTCTCGACCAGCTCCCCGCGACCCCCCAGCGCCGTGTCCTGTGGCCGGTGCGGAGGTTCCGCGAGATGACTGCATTCACGAAATTCGCCGTCGCGGCAGCTGCGGTCGTGGCCGCGATCGCCGTGATCGGCGCGATCACCTTCCCGCGACTCACCGGCACCGGCGCCCAGCCGACGCCATCGCCGACAGCGTCGCCGGTGCCGACGCCTACGGCATTGCTCCTGCCGGCGACGGGAGCGCTCGACGCCGGGACCTACTCCTACGGCGAGTCGCCAGCGCGGCTGACCTACACCGTCCCGAACGGCTGGTCGACAACGGACGGTTTCGTCTACAAGGATCGAGGTTCCGTTTCCCCGGCCTACGCTCCGGGCGGCGGACCGGGCGACGTCGCGCTGGTCCCGTGGACCGTCAGCCATACGTACGGCGATGCCTGCCATTGGCAAGGCAACCTGGTCGACGCCGGTTCAACGGTCGACGAGCTCGTGAGCGCGCTGCAGGCCCAGAAGAGCCGAGTGGCATCGACGCCGACGGACGTCCTTCTCGGCGGCATTCCCTCGAGAAGGCTCGTCATGACGACCCCGGCCGACCTCGATCTTGCGAGCTGCGACATGGGTGTCGTTTCGTTCTGGCCGGACCCGGGACCCGACGTGTCGGGTGGCCTGTGCTGCACGAAGCCCGGTTCGACCGACGTCGTGTACGTGGTCGATGTCGCCGGCAATCGGCTCGTCGTGGTGGCAAGGCACCAGGCCGACAGTCTGGCGGTCGACCTGGCCGAGCTCGACGGCGTCATTGCCTCGCTCAGGTTCGACGTGCCGGCAGCGAGTCCATCGCCAATCTCTCCGTCCGCTTCCCGCTGACCGCCATGGCACGACTGTAGGCGACAGCCGTACCGCCAGTCACTCAAGTCCCCGTGTCCCTCGTCAAGCGCGAGTTCGACGTGCCATCTGGCACGCGGTCCCGAACACGAAGGAGATCCACCGATGCTGCGCAACGCGTCCATTCGCAAGCTGTTCATCCTCGCCGTGGCCGCCACGGCCCTGATCGTGACGGTCGTCACGCCGGCCCTCGCGAACGCGCCGTCCGGCGTGACCCCGACGATCCTCGCGCGGGGCACGTTCGACGCTTTCAAGGTGATGTCGTACCCCGTCGGGTCGGGCCTGTTCAAGGCCGAGGCGAAGTCGCCGATCGACGTCGTCGTCCGCCAGCACGTCTACGTCGCCGGCGGCTCGACCGGTTGGCACTCCCACCCGTACCCGGTGTTCATCACCGTCATCTCGGGCACGCTCACGTTCTACGAACGGAACGACCCGACCTGCAGCCCGATCGTCGTCACCGCCGGTCACGGTTACGTCGACTCCGGCGGCGGCCACATCGGCCGGAACGAGACGAACGCCCCCGCGACCGACATCAGCGTGATCATGGCGCCGGTCGGCAGCCCCTTCCGGGGCGAGCTCGACGCCCACTCGCCGTACTGCCCGTTCTGAGCGTCTGACCCGCGCGCTCGCTCGGCGGGCGCGCCGGAGCACGACGAGCCCGCGGGCGCCGATCCGGTCGCGCTGCCGGATCGGTGCTCACGGAGGACTTCGCGGGGACATCCGCGGCGGACCTGACAACGATGCCGGCCATCGTGGATTCGGTCGAGTTCGCTGCCTAACCACGCGCCGGAGGGCCGCCTCAGACGACGCGCAGATCCAGCAGCTTGCGAGCGATCACGAGCCGCTGGATCTGGCTCGTCCCCTCCCCGATCTCGGTCAACTTCGCGTCTCGCAGGTAGCGTTCGACCTTGTACTCGCTGATGTAGCCGTAGCCGCCGTGGACCTGGATCGCGGCGTTGGTGACCCGGCTGCTCACCTCCGACGCGTACAGCTTCGCCTGGGCGCCGGCAACGGTGTAGTCCCTGCCCTGGTCCTTGAGCCATGCCGCCCGGTAGACGAGGGCCCGGGCTGCCTCGAGCTCGGTCGCCATGTCGGCGATCAGGAAGGCGACCCCCTGGAACGTCCCGATCGGCCGGCCGAACTGCTCGCGCTCCTTTGCATACGCGGCCGCCGCCTCGTACGCGCCCTGGGCGATCCCGAGGGCCATCGCCGCGATGCTGATCCGGCCGCCGTCGAGGACCTTCAGGAACGTCCGGAACCCCTCGCCCTGTTCGCCGAGGAGGTTGTCGGCGGGGACCCGGCAGCCGTCGAAGACCAGCTCACCGGTGGCCGATGCGTGGAGCCCCATCTTCTCCTCGAGCCGGGCGACCGAGAAGCCCGGCGTGTCGGCGGTGAGGATGAACGCGCTGATCTCGGCCTCGTCCTTCGCCGTCGTCCCCGTCCGGGCCGTCACGATGTACGTCCCCGCCTGGCCCGCGTTCGTGATGAACCGCTTGCCGCCGTCGATGACCCAGCTGTCGCCGTCGGGTGTCTCCTCGCGGCGGGCGGTGGTCCGCGTGCCACCGGCGTCGGAGCCCGCGCCGGGCTCGGTCAGGCCGTACGCGCCGATCACGTCGCCGGCGGCCATCGGCCGGAGGTAGCGCTCCTTCTGGTCGGCCGTGCCGGCGATCATCAGCGGCCCGCAGCCCAGCGACGTGTGAGCGGCGACGATGATCCCGAGCGAGCCCCAGACCCGGCTGATCTCCTCGATCGCGATCGCGTAGGCGAGGGTGCCCATTCCGGCGCCGCCGTCCTCCTCGGGGACCGGGATCCCGAGCCAGCCCATCTCGCCCAGGCGGCGAACGATCTCGACCGGGAACTTGTGCTCACCCTCGTGCTCGTCGATGACCCCGGCGACCTCGTTCTCCATGAAGTCGCGGATCGTGGAACGGAGGAGGGCGTGCTCGGGGGAGAGATCGAAGTCCATCGGCCGAGGGTAGCACCGGCCCCGGACCGCTGGGGCTCGAGGCCGGCAGCGTGATGTCGCCCCGCGACGGCGGCCCGGGGCCACCGGTGCTAGCCTTCGTCGATGGTCCAGCACGGCCAGACTTCCGCCCAGGTCCCCGGGTCGGTCGGCTCGTCGCCGATGCCCTCGTCGGGATCGCCGAGCGCCCTCCGTCGCGAGATCCTCGTCGGCCTGCGGCGCGATGGCCCCGCCACGCCGGACCAGCTCGCGGCGAGGATCGGCGCCAGCCGGACCGGCGTGCTGCAGCAGCTCCGGGCCCTCGAGGCGACGGGTTTCGTCGGCCACCAGACGGTCCGTCACGGCGTCGGTCGACCGCGCCACCTGTATGACATCACGGCGGAGGCCCAGGAGCTCTTCCCGACCAACTACGGCGGCCTGGCAGCCGGCCTTCTCGCGGCGATCGGGGCCGTCGGCGGCGACGCGCTCGTCGAGCAGGTCTTCGTGGCGCGTCGACAGCAGATCGGCGAGCGGGTGCGGCGCGAGCTCGACGAGCGGGTCGGACCCGGGGCGCCCTTCCTCGATCGAGTCAGGGCGCTGGCGGTCCTCCAGGACGAGCAGGGCTATCTGGCCGACACGGTCCTCGAGCCAGACGGGTCGATCCGGCTGCGCGAGCACAACTGCGCGATCCTCGACGTCGCTCGCGGCCAGCGGGCGGCGTGCGACGCGGAGCTCGACCTCTTCCGCGAGGTCCTCGGCGCCGACGTGATCCGCGAGAGCCACATCGCGAGCGGCGACCGCTGCTGCTCCTATCGCGTCGTCGCACCGGACTGACCGAGCGGGATTTTCACCCCACGAGCACATGCGACGAGTTGTGCACGGCGCCCCGACCAAACTGCGAGGTCTGTACGCCCCACGTACACAATCGACCGAATCGCCCCCGATATCGTGAAACGGGCCCGATCCGAGCGGTCGAACGTGTCGCTTGTGCTCGCCCGGCGTAAACCCGGTCGGCCTGGCTCCTAGGCCTCCTCGCGCTCCACCGCGACCCGCGACGCGGGCTCGCGGCGGGCAGCGGTCACGTCCGAGACGTTCGGGACGAACGACGCGGCGAGCGACGTCGCGGCGGCGACCTCCTGGTCCTCGACCGTCAGGATCCCGAGCCGGCCCAGGGCCGCCATCTCGTCGCGGATGTACGTCTTGAGCATCTCCGGGCCGTCGGTGTTGATCGTGAACCGGATCTCGTTGCGACGAAGGGTGTCGAAGATCCAGCGGAACTC
Source organism: Candidatus Limnocylindrales bacterium (assembly GCA_036276275.1). GTDB lineage: Bacteria > Chloroflexota > Limnocylindria > Limnocylindrales > CSP1-4 > CF-46. The sequence goes on along the minus strand of DASUPH010000217.1, from coordinate 838 downwards.
GTCCCAGCCCGACACGACCCTGGTGTTGAGATTCGACGACGGACAGATCTCGAGGACGATCCCCCGGTCCCGGATCATCTCGAGGGCGCGCGGGTCGTAGGCGGCCTTGACGCCGTGCCCGATCCGGTCCGGCTCGAGCAGCTCGACGACACGGGCGACCTCGTCGACCGGTCCGGCCTCGCCGGTGTGGACCGTGAGGCCGAGCCCGAACTGGCGGGCCCGCCGGAAGAGACGGCGATAGTCGGCGACCCGGAAGGTCGCGCTCTCGGGCCCGGCGATGTCGACGCCGACGATGCCCCGGTCGCGCCACGTGATCGCCTTCTCGACGATGATCTCGTTCAGTTCGAACGGGAAGGCCCGATCGAGGCAGAAGATCAGGCCCGGCTTCACCGGATATTCGAGGCTGGCCCGGTCCATCCCCCGGGTAGCCGCTGCGATGATGTGGTCGAGGTCCTGCTCGCCGCCGCGGTTCCGCTTCATCGGATTGAAGCGGAGCTCCATCGTCGTGACGTTGTTCTTGCGGTAGGCGCCACCGATGACTTCGTAGACGGCCCGCTCGACGGCGATGGGCGAGCTCTGGATCAGCTCCGTCCAGTGGAACAACTGAAGATATCCGTCGAAACTCCGGTTCCGCTTCTCCGACACGGTGATCGTGTTGCGGAACTCCCAGTAGTCGCGCGTCGGCAGCTTGATCCCCTGGGCGTGGGCGATGCTCCACATGATCGCCGGCGTCACCGCCCCGCCGAGATGGCAATGGAGCTCGGCGAGCGGGACCTTGCGCGAGAGCTGGCGGACCATCGAGCTCAGGATAGCCGAGACGATGGGACCCTCGCGGTCA
>DASUPH010000216.1:0-2874 GCA_036276275.1 Candidatus Limnocylindrales bacterium | reverse complement strand
GTCGGAGCCGTGGTCGTCTGGCTCGTCTCGACCATCGGAGCAGCCGTCGATCGGGGCCTGCGCACGGAGACGATCGAGGGGTTCGGCGCCGCCGGCCCCATCCATCTCGCAGCGGACGGCAGGATCATCCTCGCTCGAGCGAGCAGCTCCGCGGCGACGCCCGACGGCCGGATCGAGGCCTTCGACCCAACGACGCATGCCCGGACGACCATCCTCGACGGCCTCGTCCATCCCGTCGCGGCCGATGTCAGCCTCGACGGCACCGTCTGCGCGATCGTGCGGCCGGCCGACGGCGAGGAACCGACCGGGATTCGCTGCTCGTCGGGGCTCACGGTTGACGTCAACGCCGGGTCACCGGCAGGCCTCCCCGGCGCTCGTGCAGCCGTCGCCGACATCGTCTCCGATGGTGCGGACGGATGGGTTGTCGTCGACCCGGCTCGTGTCGCCCTTCTGCATGTGAACCGCGCCGGAACGGTCGACTTGCTCGCAAGGATCCGTCAGTACCCGAGCGTGCCCGCTCTTCCGCTGGGGCTGACGCGCGATGGATCGCGAATCCTCGTCGCAGCCGGCGATCCGGGGTTCGCGCTGGCCTCGACGGCGGACCGGGGCATCGAGATCAAGACTGACTCCATCATCAGCGGGAGCTTCGTGCTCGCTCTCGCGGCGCGACCGAACGGCAACCCGCTGGTCGCCGTGGTCAACCGTGGCGAAGGTAGCGTCGGGTTCGTGGCAATCCCGTCGTCGAACGGAGAGATCGGGCCGACCCACCTCACCGATGACCTCGAGGATCTCCACGGTTTCGTGATCCTGCAGGACGGGCGCGTGGCCGTCGCGACGGCGTCCCGGCTGGTCATCGTCCGGCCGAACCCGCCCCTGCAATGAACCGGCGGCGCGGCTTCCGCACGACTACGATCGACCCGTGACTGATCGCCTCGCGACGTTCCTCAACGAGCTCTACCGCCGCAACCTCGACGACCTCGGGATGATCGCGCTACCGGAGCCCGATCCGGTCGCCCGGGGCGAGCTTCTCGCCCGGGCCACGGCGGCGGCTAGTGCGGCCGGGCCCGATCGCCTCGCCGAGCTGCGCCGCGTGCCGGATCGCGTCGAGGAGCTCGTTTTCCGCTCGTACTCGTTTCGCGGATTCGAGCCGAGCTGGTTCGGACTGATCTGGGGCCGCTCGATCGGCCGCGCCGCCGATCGGGCCCGACTCGTGGCCGCGGTCGAGGACGCGGCGGTTGCGGAGGTCGTCGCGGATCTGCTGCCGGCCGACGATCTCGCCGACCTCCGCGAGCCGTTCCTGATTGCGAAGTCGATGGCGGGTGCCGCCCCGGGTGTCAACCCCACCTTCACCAGCCGGCGGGTCGCGGGCGCCGTTGCCGGCGCCTGGATCGTGGCAGTCCTACTGAGCGGTGGGGCCGTCATCGCCGGTGCGATCGCCGGGGTCCTGTCGCGTCTCCGCTCGCGCCGGGACCCCGAGGCCTGATCTCAGGTCCCGATCAGCCCCGGAGCCGGCCCAGGACCTCGTCGTGGAGGAGCCCGTTCGTCGCGAGGAACGTCCCGCTGTCGATCGCCCGTCGTCCGTCGAAGTCGGTGACGCGGCCGCCGGCCTCCTCGATCAGGACCGTCGGCGCGGCGGCGTCCCACGAGGAGAGGTCGACCTCGACCATCGCCTCCGCCGCGCCCTCGGCCAGCAGGGCGTAGCCCCAGAAGTCGCCGAAGCCGCGCTCGCGCCAGACGTCGCCGAGGAGGTCGTGGAAGCCCGGCGCCCGACCGGACGCCTCGATGTCGTGGCCCGATCCATAGAGGATCTGGGCGTCGGCGAGGGCGGCGACCCGCGAGACGCGGATCCGGCGCGGCGCCGCTTCGTCGGCGGAGTGAGCCCACGCTCCGCCGCCGCGCCGCGCCCACCAGCGCTCGCGGAGAGCGGGGGCCGAGAGGACGGCGGCCTGGAGCTCGCCGTCGCACTCCACTGCCAGCAGCGTCCCGAACAGGGGCACGCCGCGGATGAAGTTGTGGGTGCCGTCGATCGGGTCGATGTACCAGCGGGTGGCCGCCTCACCGTCCTCGGTGCCGTACTCCTCGCCGACCAGGCCGTGATCCGGATACGCCGCCCGGATCCGGGCCCGGATCGCCCGCTCGATCGCCGTGTCGGCCTGGGTCACGAACGTCCGGTCGGGCTTCGTCGTGATCTCGAGATCGCGCCGGAACGCCGCGCGAGCCATGCCGTCGGCCTCGTCGCATGCAGCCTGGGCGAGGGCGATCCAGGCGTCGAGCTCGGCGGCCGTCGCGCGGGCGAGGCCCGCGCTCCAATCCGGTCCGAAACCGCCCGACTGGTCCATCCCGTGGCGCTCGCTCACGCCCGGATCCGCTCGTTCGACGGGTCATGAAGCGGATCGCGAACGACCTCGAAGCCGACCCATTCGCCGAAGACGTCGATCTCGCCACGCGACCCGATCGGTGCGTCCGGCGGCAGGTAGGCGTAGGCGATCGAACGCTCGACGGCGTATCCGTAGCCGCCCGACGTCACCCGGCCGACGATCGCGCCGCCGATCCGGACCGGCTCGTTGCCGAGACAGACGGAGCGCGGATCGTCGAGGACGAGACAGCGGAGCCGCTTCCGGGGACCGGACGCCTTCGCCGCGATGAGCGCCTCGCGGCCGATGAAGTCCGCTTCCTTGTCGAGCGCGACGGCGAACCCGAGACCGGCCTCGTATGGGGTTTCGTCCGGGGTGATGTCGCTCGACCATACGCGATAGCCCTTCTCGAGACGGAGCGCGTCGATGGCCCGGTAGCCGCCGGGGGTCAGGCCGTGGGCCGTCCCGGCCGCGACGATCGTGTCCCACAACCGCAGCCCGTATTCCATCGGGGCGTAGA
>DASUPH010000215.1:0-3494 GCA_036276275.1 Candidatus Limnocylindrales bacterium | reverse complement strand
GCGTCCTCGGCCAGAGTCGCTCCCCGGCGGGGATGAATGCTGTTCGGAGCGACCGTCAGCCGGATCTCTCGGGCGGACGGCGGCCGGGCCCGCAGGACCTCGACCAGCGCCGCGCCGCTGGCGACACCGAGGACCAGTCCGAGCGCCAGAAAGGCGAACTCGTTCGCGGTCACGCTGCGCTGCCTCCTCGGCCGGCGGGTCCGGCCATGGGTCGATCCCGACTGGGAGCGTAGCTGCGCTTCCGGCCGCGGTCAAATCATGACGCCGGATCGGCGGCCCCGATTCGCCGCGTCGCGGGGCAGGCTGCGCGCATCGGATGGCCCGATCCGGGGGCCGGCGCCGGACGCGCGGCTTTTGCGAAGGCCCACGTGCGGGTGGTAGATTGAGGCCTCCGGCCGCGGCGCTCCGCGTCGTGCTCGGACGCGCCTCGTTCCCCGGACCGACCGCATCGAAAGGCACGTCCTCGACCTTGGCGATCGACCCCCTCCAGGAATTCCTCGTCCAGCCCGTCGACGCCTCCTGGCTCCAGTGCAACATCGAGTGCCAGGAAGCTTGTCCGGTGGGGACGAACTGCCGCGGCTACCTCAACCTCGCTGCCGAGGGCCGGTTCGAGGAGGGCTACATCCTGTCCCGCGAACCGAACCCGGTCGCGGCGATGTGCTCGTACGTCTGCTCGGCGCCGTGCGAGCGTGCCTGCCGTCGCGGCGACATCGATCGGCCGCTGGCGATCCGCGCGATGAAGCGGTTCCTCGTGGAGTGGCACGAGGCGTCCGGGATCCCGGACGTCATGCCCCAGATCACGCCGCGCCCCGAGCGGGTCGCCGTCATCGGCGCCGGGCCGGCCGGGATCGCCGTCGCCCGCGAGCTGGCGATGAAAGGCGTTCAGGTCACCGTCTTCGACAGCCTGCCGTACGGCGGCGGCACGATGCTCATCGGCGTTCCGGCGTTCCGCCTGCCACGGGAGGCGATCGAGATGGACGTCCGCCTCGTCGAGCGGCTCGGCGTCACGTTCCGCTTCAACACGACGATCGGCAAGGACATCTCCATGGCCGATCTCCAGCGCGACTACGACGCGGTGGCCCTGACCGCCGGGGCGATGGACCCGGTTGCCCTCGACATCCCGGGCGGCGATCTCGAGGGCGTCGACTACGGCGTCGATTTCATGAAGAAGGCGAACCTCGGCCAGGAGCTGTACGTCGGCAAGGACGTCGTCGTGATCGGCGGCGGCTACACCGCGATGGACTGCTCGCGGACGAGCCTCCGCCACGGCGCCGAGCGCGTCTCGATCGTCTACCGCCGGACGCGCTCGGAGCTCGTCGTCGACGAGGAGGAGCTCGGCGAGACCGAGCGCGAGGGCGTCCGGATGGAGTTCCTCGCCAGCCCGATCGAGGTCGTCGGCGAGGACGGCCACGTCAAGGCCGTCCGCTTCATCCGGAACCGCCTCGGCGAGCCCGACGCCTCCGGCCGCCGCTCGCCGGTGCCGATCGAGGGGAGCGAGTTCGAGATCCCGGCCGACGTCGTCATCCCGGCCGTCAGCCAGGCCGCGGACCTGACGTTCCTGCCGGTCGAGGCGAGCTTCGAGATCAACCGCGGGCGGGTCAAGGTCGACCCCGCGACCTACGCGACGAACGTCCGTGGCATCTTCGCCTGCGGCGACTTCGTCACCGGGCCGACGACGCTGATCGAGGCCGCGGGCCACGGCAAGAAGTGCGCCTACGCGATCGATCGCTACCTCGCCGGGCGGACCGACGTGACGGTCAGCCCGAACGTGAAGATCACGAGCTCCTGGCGTCACGACATGCCGGAGTTCTACGACGTGCTGCCCCGCCAGCACATCCCGATGGCCCCACTCGCCGCCCGGATGCCCTCGACCGACCCGGAGGTCAATTTCAACGTCCCGGTCGAGCTGGGATACAACGCGACGGGTGCCGTGGCCGAGTCGACCCGCTGTCTGATGTGCAACTACAACATCTGGTTCGACCCATTCCGCTGCGTTCTGTGCGGTGCCTGCGCCGACGTCTGCCCCGAGGGCGTCATCCACATGGTCGACGTCAACCAGCTCAAGACCGAGGGCCTGCTGCCGGAGATCGAGGAGTCCTATGGCTGGGAGAACGGCGGAGCGATGATCCTCGACGAGGAGCGCTGCATCCGCTGCGCGCTCTGCGTCAAGCGTTGCCCCTTCGACGCCATTACGATGGAGCGGTTCGAGCTGCAGGAGATCTCGACCGACGGACGGCTCTACAAGGAGTCGTACCGGGACGCGCAACTCGCCGGGACCCCCGGCGTCGCAGGAGGAGCCCGGTGAGCTTTCTCGAGCGGGTGGACCAGAGCATCCGGCGGAGCCCGGTCTGGCGCTCGATCTTCCGTCAGCCGTACCCCAATGACGAGCGGTCGCGGGCGTACGCCGTGATGAACAACGTCTTCCTGCACATCCACCCGGTCCGCGTCCGGCAGCATGCCGTGAAGTTCGCCTACACCTTCTGCCTTGGCGGCCTGTCGTTCTTCCTCTTCCTCGTCCTGACGATCACGGGCGTCTACCTGATGTTCTTCTACGTCCCCTCGGCGACGCTCGCGTACACGAACATCCTCGACATCCAGAGCGAAGTGACGTTCGGGCTGCTGACCCGAAACATCCACCGGTGGGGCGCCCACCTGATGGTGTTCTTCGTCTTCCTCCACATGATGCGGGTCTTCTACCACGGGGCTTACAAGCCGCCGCGCGAGTTCAACTGGGTCGTCGGCGTGGTCCTGCTCTTTCTCACGATCATGCTCAGCTTCAGCGGCTATCTGCTGCCGTGGGACCAGATCGCGTTCTGGGCCATCACGATCGGGACGAACATGGGCGGCTACGCGCCGCTGATCAACACGCCGTTCAACCGGCTGCTGCTGGGCGGCCTGGAGGTCGGCCAGAACACCCTCCTCCGCTTCTACGTCCTGCATGTGATCTTCCTGCCCCTCATCGCCGCCATCTTCCTGGCCGTCCACTTCTGGCGAATTCGAAAGGACGGGGGCATCAGTGGCCCCCTGTGATGTCTTGAACCAATTCGTTCAGTCACTCGCTCACCGAGGTCCGAGGAGGAGCTCCGCGACTCCATCGGCCCGAGGTGGGATCAGCGGGCCGCTATGACGACCCATCGCTTCGTTGTCGCCTCCGCCCTTCGCTCACGGACGTCTGAGTCCGCTCGCTCTCGTGCTCGACTCCGCCTTGCGCTGAGCCGTCCTAGCGGCCGGGAGGTGCGTGCGCCCTCCGATCGGCCCGCGAGACAGTTCGCATGACTGACGTCAAGGCGCCGCCCGAGCGGCGGGAGGTCCAGCCCGTCGATCCTGCGCGTCGGACGGAGATCGACAAGCAGCGGGTGCCGATGTCGGCCCGGCCGTACCGACTCCTGGCGTTGGTCACGCAGGATGCGGTCGTCCGGGTCCAGAAGGAGCCCGACGACACGGTCATGACCTGGCCCCACCTGCTGTCGATCGAGTTCCTGGCGGCCGGGATC
>DASUPH010000214.1:0-5807 GCA_036276275.1 Candidatus Limnocylindrales bacterium | reverse complement strand
ATCGTCAGCCAGGTAATCGCCGGTGAAGATCGGCTGCATCTCGCGGACTGCTCGGCCCGAGATCCCTTCGCCCGCCTTTGCGGCGCCCGTGCCCGAGATCGGTCCCATCCCCGGTCGCCGTCCGGTCGTCGCGTCGTAGGCCCAGTACAGACCGCCGTCCGCCTCGGAAAGGAGGTCGATCCGGGCTCCGTCGGCGTGGAGCAGTCGGGCGGCCTCGTCGACGGCGAGCTGGAGAACCTCGTCAGGGTGACGGAGCGCGAGGATCCGCGCCCCGATCTCGCGCAGGGCCTGCTCCGCATCCGCGCGCCGCTCGACCTCCGCCCGCGAAGCGGCCAGCTCGTGGATCAGCTCGGCGTTCGCCATCGCGGCGGCGGCGTGGTTGGCAAGCGCCCGGACGAGGGCGATGTCGTTCTCGTCGAACGCGTCGCGGCGGCTCGTGTACGTCCCCATCGCCCCGAACGTCCGCTCGCCGGCCACGAGCGGGGCGATGAGGAACGAGGAGATCGCCAGGGTCTTCACGAGGCGATCGGCGCCCGGGAAGTGGACGAAGCTCGGATCCTCGGGATAGTTGCCGGTCAGCGTGATCCGGCCCTCGGACACCGCTCGTCCGAACATCCCGACCCCAGGCTCGACCTTCAGGGACCGGACCCAACGACGGCGTCGAGCGTCGGTGATCCCGGCATCGTCCGCGAACCGGAGAACTCCGGTCGTCGGGTCGAGGAGGTAAGCCATCGCGCCGTCGGCCTTGAGCAGGCGGGCCGCTTCCTCGAGCGCGTGATGGAGGATCGTCTGATCGACCTCGCCGATGACGGTGGGCACCCCCCGCCCGCCACCCGTCCGATCGACCGTGGCCCCGTTCAGGCCGTCGCCGGGCGCGCCGGTCCGGCCGGACGGCGCGCTCCTGCCGTCGGGCGGGCGTGTCGACGAGGTGCTGCGGCGGCGCGGTCGGGTCGTGGCCACTCCCGGAGGATACGACGGCCCCCGACGGGTGGGCATCGCCCGCAGGCGGCGCTCTCTACGTCATTCGTCGCCTTCGGATCGCGACGGATGGCATCTCGCGCCGCCAACGGCCGACGACCCGGATGACGGGCCAACGTCGACCGCTCCTTCGCGACGTCAGGCAGCGGCCCGAACCACGGTGGCGCGGCGACGATGCGGCCCGACGCCGACGACCTGCGGCGATCTCCGGCTCCACCACAGAGGTACTCGCAACGATGACTCCCCGCAGCAGCCTTCGCCCGCTCGACGTGATCATCCGGATCGCGATCGTCGGCCTCGTCCTCGGAACCGCCTACATCCACTCCACGCTCGGCGGTCTCCTGTTCACGCTGAATGCCGTCGGCTACCTGGTCGCCGCGGTCGCCGTGATCGTCCCGCTCGCCCTCGCGATCCGGTTCCGCTGGTTCGTCCGCCTCGGGCTGATCGGCTACGCCGCCACCGCGATCGTCGCGTGGGCCGTCCAGGGCCCGTACTACACGACCGCCTTCATCGCCAAGGGCATCGAGGTCGCGCTGATCGTCCTCCTCGCGGTCGACTTCGCCCGGATGGACGGCAACCCGATCAACGTCGTCAAGAGCGAGGTCGCCCTGCTTTCGTCCAAGCTCCGCCGCCAGCCGGCGACGGGCCAGGCGGGCGCCTGACGATGAAGCGCTTCCTTCTGGCCTTCGGCCTGGTCGCGGTCGCCGCGATCAGCGCCGCCTGCTCGTCGGCTGCCGCTCAGCCGCAGCCGTCCGGTCCCGTCGTCGACGGCCCGACCGTCGTGGCGAAGGATCTGAAGTTCGTCACCGCGAGCATCGAGCTGCCGGCCGACAAGAACGTCACCGTCCACCTCGACAATCAGGATTCCGCGCCGCACAACCTCGCGATCTACGGCGACAGCGGTTACTCCCAGAAGATCTCGATCGGAGAGATCGTCACCTCGAAGAACGCCGACCAGGTGGTCCCGGCGCTGAAGGCCGGCTCCTATTTCTTCCGCTGCGACGTCCACCCCGACATGAAGGGCACGATCACCGTCAAGTAGGTCGATCGACAGGCTCCGCACACCAGCCCCGGGCTTCGGCCCGGGGCTTCCCGATTTTCGAGATCCGTCGCAGATACTTGACAGGATGTAGCATATCTACTACATTCGGTCGGTCAGCACAACATCCACTGGAGCATCCCGTGATGGTCTCGCCCTCGTCCGTCTACCGCAGCCTCCCGTCGCTGGGGCGCGACCGGCGGCGTCTCGCGGTCATCGCCGCGTTCGCCGGCTATCCGCTCCTCCAGGTCGGCTACGCGACGCTCGTCGCCCCGGGCCACCTCGCCACCCCCATCTGGGCGCCGATCGCCTTCGGCCTCTTCGCCCTGACCCTCGGCGGCGTCTTCGTGGTCTACGGCTACGCCCGGGAGCGCATGGTGCCGGGCTGGTTCCCGTTCTTCAGGAAGGCGATGAACGATCGCCATCCGCTCGACGAGCGCCAGCGGTCGATGCACGATCGCGCCCTCGTCCTCAGCTACCGCGTCCTGACCCTTGCCGTCGGGCTGACGATCGGTGCGGCCGCGGGTGTCGCATCGAACGAGCCGATCGTGATCGACTTCCCGGCCCTCATCCCGTTCATCGTCGTGTTCGCCCTGTACGTGCCCTTCCTGCCGTTCGCGGTCCTTGCCTGGATCGAAGAAGATCCGCCCGCCGACGACGAGCTCCTCGCCAGATGAACGCCCAGCGCGGATCGGCCGATCGCGAGCTCGTCCACAACCGGCTGCCCCTCCTGCGGGCGAACCGCGGCATGTCCCGGACGGACCTCGCCGACGCGCTCGGCATCCACTACCAGACCGTCGGCTACATCGAGCGCGGGGAATACGCCCCGAGCCTCCACCTCGCCCTCCGCCTCGCCCGCCACTTCGACCTGCCGGTCGAGGCCGCGTTCTCGCTCGATGCCTTCGGGCCGCTGGGGGCAGACGCCCTCGCAACCCGCCCGGCCGTCGAGCCCGATCGCCGCTAGCATCCCCTGAGTCGCACCGAGGGAGACACACACGTTGCTCGAGATCAGCGACCTGTCCAAGCGCTACGGGTCGGTCGTGGCCCTCGATGGCGCGACCTTCACGGTTCGGCCGGGCCGGCTCGTCGGCTTCCTCGGCCCGAACGGCGCCGGCAAGACGACGACGATGCGCTGCATCTTCGGCCTGGCCAGGCCGGACCGCGGAACGGTCCACTGGAAGGGCCGGTCGATCGATCGCGCCGCACGACTGCGCTTCGGCTACATGCCCGAGCAGCGAGGCCTCTACCCGCGGATGAAGGTCGGCGACCAGCTGAGCTACTTCGCCCAGCAACACGGCCTGAGCGCAGCGGCAGCCCGGACGGCGACGGCGCGCTGGCTCGACGGCCTGGGCCTCATGGACCGGATCGGCGCGAAGCTCGAGACGCTCTCGCACGGCAACCAGCAGCGCGTCCAGCTCGGAGCCGCCCTCGTCCACGAGCCGGAGCTGCTCGTCCTCGACGAGCCGTTCAGCGGCCTCGACCCCCTGGGGATCGCGACGATGTCGGCGATCCTCCGGGAACGGGCCGCGGCCGGTGTCGCGGTCGTCTTCTCGAGTCACCAGCTCGATCTCGTCGAGGACCTCTGCGAGGACGTCGTCATCATCAGCCGCGGCCGGATCGCGGCGGCGGGTCCGATCGATCAGCTGCGTGCTGCGTCCGGCCGCCGCCATCTCGAGGTCGAGGTCGACGGCACGGCCGGTGACTGGCTCGACGGTCGCTCGGACCTGACCGTCGTCGAACGGCGCGGCGACCTCGTGAAGCTCCTCGTGGCCGACGACGTCGATCTCGCCGGCGTTCTTGCGGCGGCGTCGGCGGCGGGGCCGGTCCGCCGGTTCTCCTTCCAGCCACCGACCCTGTCCGAGCTCTTCATGGAGGTCGTCCAATGAGTCGCGGTCGAGCGATCTGGCTCGTCGCCCGCCGCGAGCTCCTCGAGCGCGGCCGAAGCCGGGCATTCCTGTTCTCGCTGATCCTGTCCGTCGGCATCATCGTCGCGGGGCTGTTTCTGCCCGGCCTGATCGGCGGCAGCTCGGGCGTCCAGCACCTTGGCATCGTCGGGTCGCCGCCGGCCAGCGTGAGCAATGGCCTGGCCGCGACGGCGAAGCTCGCGGGAATGGTGGTCCGGACGGAGCCGGTCGCGGACCTCGCCGCGGGCGAGGCCCGACTGCGCGACGGCTCGCTCGATGCCGTCCTCGTGATCCCGGCCGACGGCTCCCTGCCGACCTACGTCGTGAAGTCGCGCGGTAACCAGCTCCTCCAGCAGATCGTCGCCTCGAGCTTCTCCACGCCGCCCCAGATCTCTTTCCGTGAGCTGGAGCCGGCCGACCCGAACCGGGACACCTCGTTCCTCTTCGCCAACGTCGGGGTGATCCTCCTGTTCATCTCGATCTTCACGTTCGGGACCTGGGTCCTGACGGGCGTCGTCGAGGAGAAGCAGAGCCGCGTCGTCGAAGTCGTCCTGTCGACGATCGAGCCCCGCGACCTGCTCGTCGGCAAGGTGCTCGGGATCGGGCTGCTGGGCCTGGTCCAGCTCGTCGTGATGGTCGGTGTCGGTCTCACGGCCGGCGTCCTCGGCGGCCGGTTCAGCCTGCCCCCGACGACCGGCCCGGCACTCGTCCTTCTCGTGGTCTGGTTCATCCTCGGCTACGCGCTGTACTCGACGGCGTTGGGCGTCCTCGGCGCGCTCGCCTCGCGGATGGAGGAGGCGTCGAACGCCTCGAGCCCGGTGAGCTTCATCGCCATGGGCGCCTACTTCTTCTCGCTGATCGTGGCGATCAACGACCCGGCCGGAACCGCGGCCAGGGTGGCGTCGTTCATCCCGCCGGTGTCGCCGATGGTCGTCCCGCTGCGGGCGGCACTTGGCGCCATCGAACCATGGGAGATGGTCGGCTCGGCCCTGGTCACCATGGCTGCCATCTGGCTGCTGTTCGTCGTCGGTGGCCGGGTCTACTCGGGAGCGGTGCTCCAGACGGGCGGCCGAATCCGGCTCCGCGACGCGTGGCGGGCGTCCGGGCAGTAGGCCGGTTGGCGCCGCGTGCCCCGGCCCCAGCGCCCCACTTCGTGAAAGCCCCTACCCCAAGTCGATGGCCATGGCGGCATATTCGCGTTGGCGCATTCGATTGCGTGCGGGATGGGCCCCGGGTAAGGGCGAGGTGAGCCACGAGGTGGCGCGAGTCATGGCGCGAATGCGCATTCGTGCATCGCCGGGTGCTTTCCTTGACCGATGCGCCGTGATGAGCAGCCTCTCGCGCCCGAAGTCCAGGCCGGCCTCGACGCGATGGGCGGCGAGATCCGCAACATGCGTCTCTCGGACGACGCGACCCAATGCGAGCTTGGCGAGCTCGCGTGGATGGATCAGTCGACGATCTCGCGAGTCGAACGAGGCCTCATGCCGCGCCTGCCACTGCACCGCTACGCTCGGCTTCGAGCCGCGGCCGAGGGTCGCCTCGGACCGGTCCGGCGACGTCATCGTCGCCGAGGCCGTCCGCCCAGGCCAGATCTCGACTGAATATTCCCCATCCCACATATGCGGGCATGGCCATCGCGTTGGAGGGGGGGTGTCTGGCGATGAGCGCCGGTCAGAGCCGCTCGAACAACCCGGGCAGACCGCCCGCGTGCCAGAAGACGACCGGCCCGCGGAGCCGGCCGTCCCGGACGCGGACCATCAGGCCGGCCAGAGCCTTCGCCGTGTAGATCGGGTCGACGAGGATGCCCTCGGTTCGGGCGAGAAGACTGGCGGCCTCGTCGGCTGCACCCGTCGGGCGTCCGTAGCCGGCTCCGAGCTGATCGTCCT
>DASUPH010000213.1:0-5591 GCA_036276275.1 Candidatus Limnocylindrales bacterium | reverse complement strand
GTCCGGAGCATCACCAACGCACCGAGCGGCTTCGAAGGGGAGGGTTTCCCGGTCCGGCGCGCCTTCGCGGGTGTCGCCCTCGAGGACCTCGACCCGTTCGTCCACCTCGACCAGATGGGCGAGGTCGAGTACGCGCCGGGCGAGCCGAAGGGAACGCCATGGCATCCGCACCGCGGCTTCGAGACCGTCACCTACATGATCGACGGCACGTTCGAGCACAGCGACTCGAACGGCGGCGGCGGGCTGATCACCAACGGCGACACCCAGTGGATGACCGCCGGCGCGGGGATCCTCCACATCGAGAAGCCGCCGGAGGCACTCGTCGCCAGCGGCGGCCTGTTCCACGGGTTCCAGCTCTGGGTCAACCTACCGGCCGCCCAGAAATGGTCGGCCCCGCGCTACCAGGACATCCGGGCCGGCGAGGTCGGGCTCGTGTCCTCCGCCGACGGCGGCGCTCTCGTCCGGGTCATCGCCGGCGATGTCGCCGGACACGCCGGGCCCGGCTCGACGTACAGCCCGATGACCCTCGTCCACGCGACGCTCAGCCCCGGCGCGCGGCTTGCCCTTCCGTGGCGGCCCGACGACAACGCGCTCGTCTACGTGATGGCGGGGATCGGCACGGTCGGCGCCGAAGGCCGCCCGATCCGGACCGGTCAGCTCGCGGTGATGGGCGAAGGCAACACCGTGACGGTGTCCGCGGCGAGCCCGCACGAGCAGGAGAGCCGCAGCCCGAATCTGGACATCCTCGTCCTCGGCGGCCGCCCGATCCGGGAGCCCGTCGCATGGATGGGGCCGTTCGTGATGAACACCCGGGAAGAAGTCATCCAGGCGGTGGCCGACTACCACGCCGGGCGGCTCGGTACCATCCCGGCGATCCACGGCGCACCGACGACGCTCGTCGAATCGGGCGCCGCCACGGGCGAGCCACCCGCGTAACGCGCTCGCAGGCCCGATCACGAGAAACGCCCCGGCAACTGCCGGGGCGTTCGGGATTCGAGGGCGGAGCTCAGCCCTTGGCGGCCGGCTTCTTCGCGGTCTTCGAGGCCGTTGCCTTCGCCGGAGCCTTGGCCTTGGCCTTTGCGGCCGTCTTCGTCGCCGGTGCCTTGGCCGCGGTGGCCCGGGCCGGCACCTTCGTGGTGGAAGACTTCGCGCTCGGCTTCGTCGGAGCCCCGACCGCGGCGGCCTTGGCCGCGGCGGCAGCAGCGGCCTCTGTGCGGGCCGTCTTCGACAGCGCCGCGCGGGCCTTGCCGGCCGCCGTCTGGGCGCCCTTCGCCTTGTCGGCCTTCGAGACCGCGATGCGCGCCTTGGCGGCCTTGGCGGCCTGCGCCTTCGAGGTCGTCTTCGTCACCCGACCACCGGTCTGGACATGGGCCCCACCGGCCGCGGCGTTGAACTTCAGGGTCAGGCGCGACTTGCGCCGCGCGGCCGCGTTCGGATGGATGGCGCCGACCTTGGCCGCTCGATCCAGGGCCGCGTGGGCCTCGGACAACGCCTGCGCTGCGGTGTCGGCGTCGCCCCCGCTGGTGGCGATGCTGAGGGCATTGGCGACGAACGTCTTCGCGGCGCTGCGCCGTGGCTGAAGGATGTCGCGCCGGCGCTCGGCCTGACGGACGCGCTTCAGTCCCGACGGCGTGCGAGCGCCCGTCCAGGTGCGGGGCGTCTTGGCCACGGGGCGAACCTCTCAGGAAGGGTGGGCTGGGTCGTGGGCTCCAGCACGGGTCGGTGCCGAGCACGAAGGCGCATGGTAGCAGAGGCGTCCGGGACTGACCATCCGGCGGACGCCAGGAGCCGACGCACGGCGCGCGCCTGCCGCAGAATCCGGTCGTGATCGCGATCGTCGGTGGGCTGGCGACGGCCGTCCTGTGGGCCATGACCCTCCTCGCTTCGGCCCGCGCCGCGCGGCTGATCGGCGCGTGGTCGACCCTCGCCTGGGTGATGCTGATCGGCCTCGCCGTGGCGCTTCCGTTCGTGCTGCTGACGGGGCTCTCGGTCAGCCTGACCGGATCGGACATGCTCAAGCTCGCGGTCGCCGGCTTCGCCAACACCGGCGGCCTGCTCCTTGGATACGCAGCGATCCGGCGGGGCAAGGTCGCCGTCGTCGGGCCGATCGTCTCGACGGAGGGTGCGATCGGGGCGGTCCTCGCGATCATCGCCGGCGACCCGCTGACGGCCGCGGCGGGCGCACTCCTCGCGATCATCGCCATCGGCGTCGTCCTGGCCTCGGTGGAGCAGCCTTCCGCTCGCGTCACGTCCGCCGGCGACACGCGCCCGAACCCCGACGAAACCGGACGGAGCGCGGCGGTGACCGCATGCCTCGCCCTCGGCGCCGCGCTCCTGTTCGGGATCAACCTGTTCGTGACGAGCCGGATCGCCGACACGCTCCCGCTCGCCTGGTCGATCCTGCCGGCCCGGCTGGCCGGCGTCGTCGCGGTCAGCGTGCCGCTGATCGTCACCCGGCGGCTGCAGCTGACACGACCGGCGGCGCCCTTCCTGGTGATCGTCGGGCTCGCCGAGGTGGCCGGGATCGCGACCTATGCGATCGGCTCCCGCGACAGCGCGCCCGTTGCATCGGTGCTCGCGTCGCAGTTCGCGGGGATCGCGGCCGTCGCCGCGTTCGTCCTGTTCGGCGAGCGCCTGAGCCGGGTCCAGGTGGCCGGGGTCGTCGTCATCGCCGTCGGCGTCGCGGCACTCGCGGCGGTCCGAGCGTTCTGACCCGGTTGCTGGATCAGATTCTCGCCCGCAGCTCGCTCCGGCGTGCCTTGAGCGCGTCGATTCGAGCCTGGAGCTCGACCGCATGCTCCGCGGCTAGCTCGCGCGTCGCGAGTCGGATCCAGTCCTCGCCGACCTCGGCGTAGGCGTCACGCACCGCAGCCCATTCTGCGTCGGGTGGCGTCAGCGCGCGGATCCGCCCGAGGGCAGCGCGCGACGCGGCTACGTTCATGTCCGCGACCGCGACGTCTGCACTGTCGCGCCGCAACGCCTCTGCCCAACCATCCGAGCCGGTAGTCGAATGTCTCGGCCGCGCTCGGTGGCCGGCGGCGCAGGACGTAATGCCACCACCACCGCCCCATCGCCTCGGTGAAGACGAACAACCCGATGAAGAGGATCGAGAGCAGGGCAAGGAACGCGCCAAGTCGAGGCGGGCTGATGGCGGCCAGGACGGCGACGGCAAATGCCGGCACCATGATCGACAGGAATGCGGTCCGATCGCGACGGGCAAGATCGCGGAAGCAGATGACGGCAATGAACGCGACCGCGATCGGCGGCAGCAGCCAGAAGATCGTCCGGCCGCCCGGGATGATCGACATGAGGAAGGCGATCCCGGTACCGGCTCCGACGGACGCCACCGGCCACCACCGTCGCAGGGACATCACGGGGGAGCTAGAGCCGAAATCCCGGCGGCTTGGCGAGGTCGTGATTCACGGTCGTGAACGCCCGAGCCGCCTCGAGCGTTCGTAACCACTCGTAGTAGACGCCCTTCGCGTGGTGGAGCTCGACTCCTGCGTCGCGGATCCGCCGCAACCCCAGGTCGTGCATCGCGCCGGGTGAGAAGGTCGCATCCGTGACGACGACGACCCGGAGGCCGCGATCACGCAGGCCGATGGCCGAGTGGGCGACGCAAACGTCGGTCTCGGCGCCGACGATGACCGCGGTCCGCCGGCCGAGCGTCTCGACCGCGGCGAGGATCTCCGGGACGTCGGCCAGGCCGAAGACCGGCTTCGCGATGACCGGCGTCCCGGGCGGCAGGAGCCCGGCGATCCCGGGATCCGTCGGCCCGTTCCTCGGAGCGTCCTCTTCGGTCACGACGATCGGCACGTCGAGGGCAGCCGCGACGCCGACCAGCCACGCGGCAACCGCCCGGGACCGGGCTGCCGCCGCGGCCTCGTCAGCGCTCGCCCCGGAGAAGCCGGGCTGCGCGTCGACCACGATGAGAAGGGAATCGGCGCGTTCGATCAAGGGCATCGTCGATCCAGTATCGCCGTGGAACGCCCGCCGAGCGAACCAGCATCAGGCCCCAGCGAACGGACGCACGTCGCAATGGTCGATGGCATGGCCGCGCAGGACGCGCAGTGCGCCCTCGGAGACGACCAGATGCGCGTCGTCGGTCAGACACGTCACCGCGGATGGCTCGGCGAACCCATTCGGCCGTGTACATCGGTGGATTGTCGGCGACCTGTCCATCCTGCCGATCCGGCTCTCGGGCCGTGGCAGGCTACAGACCGCCTACACTGCCGCCTCGTGACCATCCCCCAAGACCGGCTCCGCAACTTCTCGATCATCGCCCACATCGACCACGGCAAGTCGACCCTCGCCGACCGGCTCCTCGAGCTGACCCACACGATCGAAGGCCGGCAGATGATGAGCCAGGTCCTCGACTCGATGGACCTCGAGCGCGAGAAGGGCATCACGATCAAGGCCCGGGCGGTCCGCCTCGAATACCAGGCGAACGACGGCAAGACCTACGGCCTGAACCTGATCGACACGCCCGGCCACGTCGACTTCGCCTACGAGGTCAGCCACAGCCTCCAGGCCTGCGAAGGGGCGATCCTCGTCGTCGATGCGACCCAGGGGATCGAGGCCCAGACCCTCGCCAACGTCCATCTGGCCCTCCGCGAGGGCCTGACGCTGATCCCGGTCCTCAACAAGATCGACCTGCCGTCGGCCGACCCCGAGACGATCATGGACGAGCTCGAGAACGTCCTCGCGATTCCCCGCGAGGAGGTCATCCTCGCCTCGGCCAAGGACGGGACCGGCGTGCCCGAGATCCTCGAGGCGATCGTCGCCCGGATCCCGGCCCCGAAGGGCGACCCGAGCAAGCCGCTGCAGGGCCTGATCTTCGATAGCCACTACGACGCCTACAAAGGGGTCGTCGTCTATGTCCGGCTGGCCCAGGGCACGCTCCGCCAGCACGACGTGATCCGGTTGATGGCGTCCGGCGCCGAGGCCGAGCCGCTCGAGCTCGGCGTCTTCAGGCCCCAGCTGGTGCCCGTCAAGCAGCTCGTCGCCGGCGAGGTCGGCTATGTCGCGACCGGCCTGAAGAACGTTCGCGAGGCCCAGGTCGGCGACACCGTGACGACGGTGGCCGCGCCGGCCGCCGAGCCGCTGCCCGGCTACCAGGCCGCGAAGAGCCTCGTCTTCGCCGGGATCTACCCCGTCAGCGGCGAGGACTACCCGCTGCTGCGCGAAGCGCTCGAGAAGCTCCATCTCAACGACGCCAGCTTCACGTACGAGCCGGAGAGCTCGGTCGCGCTCGGGTTCGGCTTCCGCTGCGGCTTCCTCGGCCTCCTCCACATGGAGATCGTCCAGGAGCGGCTGGAGCGCGAGTTCGACCTGGACCTGATCGCCTCCGCGCCGTCGGTCGAGTACCACGTCAAGCTGCTCCGGGGCGGCGAGGTGGCGATCGACAATCCGGCCCTGCTCCCGAACCCGTCGGACATCGAGGTCCTCGAGGAGCCGTGGGTGAAGCTCAGCGTCGTCACCCCGTCGGGCTACATCGGGCCGCTGATGGAGCTGACGACGAACCGCCGCGGGACCTTCCAGAACATGGAATACCTCGATCCGACCCGGGTCGTCCTCCACTTCGAGATGCC
>DASUPH010000212.1:0-3077 GCA_036276275.1 Candidatus Limnocylindrales bacterium | reverse complement strand
AATTCGCCTCGCCGTCGTCGCCCGGTCCGAGGAGATCGAGATCATGCGCCTCGTCGGGGCGTCGGATGCGTTCATCCGCTGGCCGTTCGTTTTCGAGGGTGCGATGGTCGGGCTGTTCGGGGCGGCGATCACCCTCGTCGGTCTCTACCTGCTCGCGGAGCCCATCGGCGGCTTCATGGTCGACTTCTTCCGCGTCCTGCCGCTCAGCTTCGGCACGCTGGCCCGCGATCTCGTCGTCCTCATCTGCTCTGCCGGGCTCGGGCTCGGCGTGCTCGGCTCGTGGCTGTCGGTCCGAACGTACCTGATCCGGTAAGTCACGGTCCGGCGCCCGTTCGATGAAGTTCCGTTCACCCACGATCCGTCGCCGGTGAGCCCCACGTAGCATCCGATGAGGGCGGTGTAGTCTTGTCGCCCCGTCTCGCCTCGACAGCGGAGAACCACGTCCCCGATGCTCCCTTCCGATCCCGGATTGCCGTCAACCGACCAGCCGGCCGGCGAACCCGTCCCAATCCCCGGCGGTCTCGAGGTCCCGCCGACCCCCGTCATCGTCCGCACGTCCGGCGGTGTCCGAGGTCCCATCCTCGGCCTGGCGATGGTCCTCGTCGCCGTGCTCGCGGGCGGCGCCCTGTTCATGTCGGGCTTCCTGGTCGGCCAGCGCAGCGCCGAGCAGCCGGGCACGCCGGCATCCGCCCAGGACAGCTTCCAGCCGTTCTGGGACACATACGACACGATCGTCAAGCGGTTCGCCGGCGGGACGGTCGACCGCGAGGCGATGATCCGGGGCGCCATCAAGGGCATGGTCGATTCGCTCGGCGATCCGTACTCGGCCTATCTCACCCCGGACGAGTACCGCGAGGGGCTCCAGGACCTGTCGGGTCAGTTCGAGGGGATCGGCGCCGAGATCGGGACCCGGGATGCCAAAGGGGCAACGTCCGACTGTTCGACCCTCGGTCCCGACTGCCAGCTCGTCGTCGTCTCCCCGATCGAGGGCTCGCCCTCGGAGAAGGCCGGGCTGAAGGCCGGCGACACGATCACCGCCGTCGATGGCGCATCCCTCGTCGGCCTGACGGTCGATGGTGCGCGCGACAAGATCCGGGGCAAGAAGGGGACCGAGGTCACCCTGACGATCGTCCGCGGCACCGACAAGCCGATGGACGTCAAGGTCGTGCGCGACGTCATCATCTCGAAGGAGGTCATCGCCAAGGACCTCGGCAACGGCCAGGTCGGCTATATCGCGGTGACCGGTTTCTCGGACAACGCGGCGTCGAAGTTCCATGACGCGCTGCAGGCCGATCTCAAGGCCGGCAAGACGCGGATCATCCTCGATCTCCGGGGCAATCCGGGCGGCTACGTGACGGCGGCGAAGTCGATCGCGAGCGAGTTCATCAAGGACGGACCGATCTTCTGGGAAGAGGATTCAGCCGGGAAACAGGACGAGACGCCGGCCACCGGCCAGGGCATCGCGACCGACGACTCGATCAAGCTCGTCGTCCTCGTCGACAAGGGCTCGGCATCAGCCAGCGAGATCGTGGCCGGCGCCCTCCAGGATCGGAAGCGGGCGACCGTTGTGGGCGAGACCTCGTTCGGCAAGGGGACGGTCCAGCAGTGGATCCAGCTCCAGGACGGCTCGGCCCTCAAGCTGACGATCGCGAAGTGGCTGACGCCCGACAAACGCTGGATCCACCACGTCGGGATCATCCCGGACGTGCCCGTCGCGACACCCGCCGACGCGGGTCCGGACAAGGATCCGGCACTCGACAACGCCGTCGAGCTGCTGACGAAGGCGACCGGAGCGCTGCCCACGGTGATGGATCGCGCGGCATAGCGCCTCGCCGTCCATGGTCGTGATGCGAGCCGTTGCTCCCGGTCGCCGGCCACCCGCAGGAATGCTTGCGTGGCGCAGGACGTTCCTGTACGGTAGTTCGGAACGAAAGGAGGTGATGTGCAGTGATCGACAGTACGCGTAGCTGCACCACCTCGCAGGAGATGGCCGTCTAGTCGGACACCCTGTGGGTGGACAGCCTGGAACGCCGGTCCGGATGGACCGGCGTTTCTGCGCTCGGCGGCTCGTCGCGCCTGAGCACGCCCTCGCCGCGGTGCGGGCGGCGCTCCTCGCTCACAGGCATCCGAGCCGGCTCCCTCCGGTGCTCGGTCGCGCCTTGCGCTGGCGCGCCCAGCCGCGACGATCGCAGAATGGCGTCAGCACTCACGAAGGAACCACCTTTGGCCGATGAAAAGACGCTCGCCCTCAACCGACGAGCACGACACGAGTTCACGATCGACGAGACGTTCGAGGCGGGCATCGTCCTGACCGGGACCGAGATCAAGTCGATCCGCGCCGGAAAGGTCAACCTGTCCGACGCGTACGCCCGGATCGAGCGCGACGAGGCCTGGCTGGTCGGCGCCCATATCGCCCCGTTCGAGCAGGCGAACAAGTACAACCATGAGCCGAAGCGGACCCGGAAGCTGCTCCTCCATCGCTCCGAGATCGACGAGCTCCTCGGCCGCACGAAGGCCAAGGGCCAGACGATCGTGCCGCTCCGGCTCTATCTCAACTCGAAGGGCCGAGCGAAGCTCGAGCTGGGTCTGGCCCGCGGCAAGCAGCTCCACGATCGGCGGCGCGACATCGCCGACCGCGACGCCCGGCGCGACATCGCTCGCCAGCTGGCCGACGTCCAGCGCGGCCGCTGAACCGGACGAACCGGGCCTTCACGTGAAACCTGCCGCAACCGAGCCGCCCCTCCGCCTCGGGCAGAGGATCCGGGCGGTCGACCTCCACGCGGCGGGCGAGCCCGGTCGGGTCATCGTCGGCGGCGTCGAGGGTGTGCCGGGCGGGTCGATGTTCGACGCGATGACGTGGCTCCAGGCGAACCGCGACGACATCCGCCTGCGGATGCTGCGCGAGCCTCGCGGTTTTCCGGCCGCGAATTGCAATCTGATCCTGCCGTCGGCGAATCCGGAGGCATCGGCCGGCTACGTGATCATGGAGCAGGTCGAGTACCCGGGCATGTCCGGCACGAACACGATCTGCGTCGTCACGGCTCTGCTCGAAACCGGGGTCCTGCCGATGACCGAAC
>DASUPH010000211.1:0-10202 GCA_036276275.1 Candidatus Limnocylindrales bacterium | reverse complement strand
GAGGCCGGCGGTCTCCTCGTCGCGGGCGATGCGCTCGGCACGAGTGGGGGGCCCTTGGCCGGTTCGAACCCCCAGTTCACCGAGGACGCGTCGGCCGCCAAAGCGACGGTCGTCAAGCTCGGCAAGCTGCAGTTCGAAACCCTGCTCGTCGGTCACGGCGAGCCGATCCTGACCGGTGCCGCAGCCAAGGTGGCGGCGCTCGGCGGCTGACCCCGGACTCGGGTACGCTCGGTTCGTGGCCAATGACCCACGCGCCGGCCAGCCGGCCGACCCGGCGACCCTGGTCGATGTCGACGCGCTGTTGCGTGCCTATCAGGACATCGCCCCGGACCCGACCGACCCGACCCAGCGCGTCGCGTTCGGGACCTCGGGCCATCGGGGCTCGTCGTTCCGGGGCGCCTTCAACGAGGCCCACATCCTCGCGATCACCGAGGCGATCTGCCGTTACCGCGAACAGCGCGGCTACGACGGCCCGCTGTTCATCGGTCGCGACACGCACGCCCTGTCCAAGCCGGCGACGCGCACCGCGCTCGAGGTCCTCGTCGCTCACGGGGTCGATGTCCGCGCCGATTCGGCCGACCGCTTCACGCCGACTCCGGCGGTCTCGCACGCGATCATCGTCGCGAACCGCGGTCGGGACATCAGTCCGCCTGCGGGCGGCGGCACGGCCGCCGGACGCCGCCTCGCCGACGGGATCGTCGTGACGCCGTCGCACAACCCGCCCGACGACGGCGGCTTCAAGTACAACCCGCCGAACGGCGGACCGGCCGACACCGACGTGACCGGCTGGATCCAGGACGAGGCCAACCGGCTCTTGGAGGCTCCGACGCGCGTTGGCGTGGCCGATATCGCGCGCGCCACGGACGAGGCGATCCGGCGCGATGTCCGCCCGCACGACTTCCTCGGCGGCTACGTCGCCGATCTCGTCAACGTTGTCGACATGGACGCCATCCGCGATTCGGGCCTGCGGATCGGGGTCGACCCGATGGGTGGCGCGTCGGTCGACTACTGGGCGGCGATCGCCGAGCGCTACGGCCTCGACCTGATCGTCGTCAACGACCGCGTCGACCCCCAGTTCGGCTTCATGACCTACGACTGGGACGGCAAGATCCGGATGGACCCCTCGTCGCCGAGCGCGATGGCCGGCCTGATCAAGCTGAAGGACCGGTTCGACGTTGCTCTCGGCAACGATGCCGACGCCGACCGCCACGGCGTCGTCACGCCGGCAGCAGGGCTGCTCAACCCGAACCACTTCCTGAGCGCTGCGATCGCCTACCTCTTCGGCGGGGCGCGGGAATGGGGAGCGGACGTCGGCGTCGGCAAGACGCTCGTGTCGTCGTCGATGATCGACCGGGTCGTGGCCGACCTCGGCCGGCGGCTCGTCGAGGTCCCGGTCGGATTCAAGTGGTTCGTCGACGGGCTCGTCGACGGCTCGATCGGGTTCGGTGGCGAGGAGAGCGCCGGCGCCTCGTTCCTCCGCCGCGACGGCACGGTCTGGACGACCGACAAGGACGGGATCATCGCGGACCTGCTCGCCTGCGAGCTGACGGCCCGGACCGGCCGCGATCCCGGCGTCGCCTACGCCGGGCTGACCGAGCGGTTCGGCGCGCCGGCCTACCGCCGGATCGACGCCCCGGCGTCCCCCGAGCAGAAGGCCGCCCTCGGCCGCCTCTCGCCCGCGGATGTGACCGCCTCGGTCCTGGCCGGCGACCCGATCACCGCGATCCTGACCCGGGCCCCCGGCAACGACGCTCCGATCGGCGGGCTGAAGGTCGTCACCGCGAACGGCTGGTTCGCCGCCCGGCCGTCGGGAACGGAGAACGTGGCCAAGGTCTACGCCGAGAGCTTCCGCGGCGAGCAGCACCTCGGCCGGCTCCTCGAGGAGGCGCAGGCGCTCGTCGCGTCGGTCACCGCGTAACGAGGGATTTGGGGTGGCCTACGGGGATCGAACCCGTGACCTCTGGAGCCACAATCCAGTGCTCTGCCGATTGAGCTAAGGCCACCAAGAACCCGCTCGACCGGCCGGCGCCGGGAGCGTGAGCCACGGGAGTCTACCGGATTCGCCCGGGGTGGCGCGACGGGCACGAAAGGCTCTTCCCAAGGCGACGGCGCGTGGCTATGATCCCGCGGTCCGCTGGCCCGGCGGAGGGGAGACCGCCATGCACGACCGTCGCCGCCGCGCCGCGAGCCTGCTCGTCCTTGCGGTCGCCGGACTTGCGGCGGCTGGTACGAGCGCGATCCCGCCCTCGCCGGGCCCGACGCAGCTGGTCGCCCTGGCCGGCACCGTTCACCTGACCGCTGAACACCCGATCGCGATCCAGCCGATCGACATCGACGTGCGCACCGGCAGCCTCAGGAGCGTCGAGTTCGCCGCGGCCCTCGGGCGGCTCCCAACCGACGGCCGGATCATCGCGACGATCGTCCCCGGCGAGGACGTTTCCGGGGTCAGTGGGTTGCACTCGACGCCGGATCCGAGCGCGCCGGCCGGCGCGCACGCTGCGTTCTCGTACAACGGCTGTGCGAACCCTTGCCCCGGCGCGTACCTGCTCGTCATCAGCTGGGTCGGTGCCCCAGCCGGCGGGACAGCCGAGGGGCTCGCGCTCGCGTTCCTCGCCCGCGGCGACACGCGCGCCACGCCGGCCGCGGAACAGGACGCCGATTGACCCGGCAACCACCGCGGGCGTACGATCCGCCGACAACTGAAGATTCTTTATCAAGAGTGGCGGAGGGACCGGCCCTGTGAAGCCCGACAACCGACCGACGGCGACGTCGGCACGGTGCCAAATCCGGGCAGGTCCTCCTGCGAGATAAGGGATCCCTCCCAGGCCCTTCCTCCGGGAAGGGTCTCTCGATTTTCCAGGGGCTCACCGGCGGCAACTCCGCGATGGAGAGCCCCTTCGATGACGATCGAGACCCCGACACGTTCGGCACCCGCACCCACGGCCACAGCGCGATCCCACGTCGCGGGGCTCCGCTGCCGCGCCTGCGGCCGACCGGAGGAGGTCGGGCCGAGCTTCGTCTGTTCGGCCTGTTTCGGGCCGCTCGAGGTGGCCTACGACTACGACATCCCGCGTGCGGTGTTGACGCCGGCGACGATCGCCGCGCGCGCCCCGGGGATCTGGCGCTATCTCGAGCTGCTCCCCGTCGAGCGCGCCCCGGAACGGGGTCTTGCTGTCGGATCGACGGCCCTGGTGCGGGCGGACCGGCTGGCGCGCGACCTCGACCTGGGAACCGGCACGACGCTGCATCTCAAGGACGACACCCGGAACCCGACGCTCAGCTTCAAGGACCGGGTCGTGGCGATGGCCGTCGCCCGGGCCGTCGAGTTCGGCTTCGACACGCTCGCGTGCGCCTCGACCGGCAACCTGGCCGGCGCCACGGCCGCCGCCGCGGCGGCGGCCGGCCTGAAGGCCTTCGTCTTCGTCCCGGCCGATCTCGAGCCGGAGAAGGTCGAGCACGCGCTGAGCTACGGCGCCACGGTCGTCCGCGTCGACGGCACCTACGACGAGATCAACCGGCTCAGCCTGGAGATCGCCGACGAGGAGGGCTGGGCGTTCGTCAACGTCAACCTCCGGCCGTTCTATTCCGAGGGCAGCAAGACGATCGCCTATGAGGTCGCCGAGCAGCTCGGCTGGCGGCTTCCGGACGTCTTCGTGGCGCCGATCGCCTCGGGCTCGATGTTCACGAAGATCGCCAAGGGCTTCGCCGAGCTCGCCGACATCGGCCTGGTCGAGACGAAGGAGATCCGCTACGTTGGCGGCCAGCCGGCGGGCTGCGCCCCGGTCGCGACGGCCTTCAGCGAGGGTGTCGACGAGATCCGCCCAGTCCGGACGCCGGACACCATCGTCCGCTCCCTGGCGATCGGGTCGCCGGCCGACGGCCCGTACGCCCTGGAGCTGGCCCGCCGGACGGGTGGCTCGATCGAGGGGATCCCGGATGCGACGACCGCGTCGGCGATCCGGCGGACGGCCGCCAACGAGGGCATCTACGTCGAGACGGCCGGCGGCGTGACCGTCGCGGCGGTCGAGGCGGCCCGGCGGCGGGGCGTGATCCGCGACGGCGACGAGGTCGTCGCGATCCTGAGCGGCAACGGCCTGAAGACGCCGGACGCGCGCCGCTTCGGGCTCGGCGACGAAGGCGCGTGGCTGGCCGACGCGCCGGGCGAGCCGATCCCGGCGACATATTCGGCGTTCAGCGCACGCTACGGGCGCTGATCCACGTCTGATCGCGCCACCGCGAGCTCGCCGGGAGCACCACGCGGGTTCGGTCTTGTGCGGTCCGGAGCGGTGACGGGCGGTCCGGGCGTCTACGTCATGGTGCGGTAGGGGCGTTGGTACCCGTGTCCGCCGAGTGGGGGACCTTCGCGCCCGGGACCGCCAGGCTCGTGAAGCCTACGTTTGATCCCACCGGACTCCCCACCGGGCACCCGCACGGGACCAGACGACTCCATGATGTTCACACCCGTCGCCGAAACCTCGGCGCTCAGCCGCATCCGGGCAGCGCTCACGGCGAACCCCCGCCGCCTCGCCGTGATGACGATGCTGGCCTTCGCCCTGACCTCGGTCGGGCTGCTGTCGACGCCGCGCACGACGCTCGCGTGGGATGCCAACGCATTCAGCTCCGCCTCCGAGGCCAAGCTCGTGAGCCTGACGAACCAGGCTCGCGCGGCGGCCGGCCGCAAGGCCCTCAAGGTCGATTCGAAGCTGACCGCGATCGCCCGCTCGCGCAGCAAGGACATGATCGTCCGCAACTATTTCAGCCATACGATCCTCGGGACGAGCTACAACGTCTTCCACGTCCTCGACACGAAGGGCTACTGCTACCACCTCGCCGGCGAGAACATCGGCTGGAACAACTACCCCGATGACGTCGCGACGACGACCGTCCAGCGCCAGTTCATGAACTCGTCCGGCCATCGCGCGAACATCCTCGGCAGCGCCTGGGACGTCGTCGGGATCGGCGCCTACAAGGGCCCGAGCGGCAAGAAGATGTGGACCGTGCTCTTCGCCGACCGATGTGGCACCACCACGCCGGCCCCGACCCCCAAGCCCACGCCGAAGCCGACCGCCAAGCCCCATCCGGCCGCGACCGCGACACCGAAGCCGAAGGCGACCCCGCGGCCGACCGTGCGGCCGACGCCGGCGCCGACTCCTGAGCCGACCCCCATCCTGACGGCCCCGGTCGTGACGCTCTCGCCCGACGAGTCCGACGGTTCGGGCCTGGGCATCGGCCCGGGCGGCAACGGCAACGGCAATGGCAACGGCGGCGACAACGGCGACGGTGGATCGAGTGGCAATGGGCCGCCGCCCGGCCAGGGCATCCGCAGCGCCGATCCGTCCAGCGCCGAGGCCGGCCTTCGGATCGTCGACCCGTCGACCCCGCCGGGCCTGTTCGAGGCCGTCGTCGGCGGCGTCACGACCTTCTTCTTCGGGGCCTGATCGGGCGGGCACTGCACCCCCGCCCCCGGGCCGGGCCTCCGCCGGTCCGTTCCGGCAATCCCGACCCGGCTACACTCCGGGCGATGGCCGCCATCCTCGAAGCGCATGACCTCGCCAAGCGCTATCGCCTCGGCGCCACGACCGTCGATGCGTTGCGGGGCGTGTCACTGAGCGTCGACGAGGGCGAGTTCGTCGCCCTGATGGGGCCGTCCGGCTCGGGCAAGTCGACCCTCCTCCAGCTCCTTGGCGGGCTCGACCGACCGACCGCGGGCGAGGTGATCCTCCAGGGCGAGACGATCAGCCAGCTGAGCGACGACGCCGCCACGAAGCTCCGTCGCGACCGGACCGGGTTCGTCTTCCAGTCGTTCAACCTGATCCCGCTGTTCGACGTCACCGAGAACGTCGCCCTGCCCTTCACGATTGCCGGCGTCGACACGTCGCGCGGCGAGGTCGCCGACCGCATCCGGGACGTGATCGCCCTGGTCGATCTCGCGGGCAAAGAGCACCACAAGCCCGACCAGCTGTCGGCCGGCGAGCAGCAGCGGGTCGCGATCGCCCGCGCCCTCGTCACCCGGCCGGCGCTCCTGTTCGCCGACGAGCCGACCGGCAACCTCGACTACACGACCGGCACGGAGATCCTCGAGGCTCTCTGGCGGTCGTGCGTCGAGCGTCACCAGACGGTCGTCCTCGTGACCCACGATTCGAAGGCCGCCGCGTACGCCGACCGGGTCCTCGTCATCTCCGACGGCCGGATCCGCGACGAGATCGCCCTCGGCCGGCGCCTCGAGCACGACACGGGCCCGCTGGTCAGCCGCCTGGCCGAGCTCGGTCTCTGAGCGATGGGCGGGCTCATCTCGCTCGCCCTCCGGAGCCTCGCCGCGCGGCGCGGCCGGACGGTCCTGTCGGTGGTCGGGATCGCCCTCGGCATCGGCGTCCTGTACGCCTCGCTCGCGACCGACGCCGGGATCGCCGCGTCGATCGACCGGACCGTCCACGATCTCGTCGGCCGGGCCGACGTTCGGATCGAGTCGTTCGGCGAGACGGGCCTGTCGGCGGCGAGCCTGGCGGCCATCGAGGACGCGCCCGGGGTCGCGGTGGCCGCGCCGGCGCTTCAGCGACGGACCTATCTCGCGCCCGCGATCGACGACCCCAACGCCGCGCCCGCGCCGATCACGGCCGTCGGCATCGATCCGGCGCGCGAGCCCGCGGTCCGCGACCTGATCCTCGCCGCCGGCCGATCCCTCGCCGGCCCGGACGCGCTCGAGGCGATCGTGACACAGGCGCTGGCCGCCACGGACAAGCTGGCCATCGGTGGCACGGTCACGTTCCAGGGTGCCGCCGGGACGACCGACCTGAAGGTCGTCGGAATCCTCGCCGGGAACGGTCCGGTCGTGGGCTCCGAGGGCCGGACCGTCATCCTGCCGCTGCGGACGATGCAGCGGGTCTTCGAGGACCCCGCGGTCAACCGGGTCGACGTGGTGGCCGGCCAGGGCGCCAGCCCAACCGAAGTTGCCGCTGCCCTTGGCGTCGCGCTGACGACGGAGCCCTACGTCCTGTCCTCCCCGGCGGACGTCGCCACGTCGCTCCGCGCCTCGACCGCGGACTTCCGGGGCACGACCGCCCTGATCGCCGCGGTCGCCCTGTTCGTGGGCGCCTTCCTGATCTTCAACACACTGTCGATGACCGTCGCAGAGCGGGTCCGCGAGCTGGGTCTCCTCCGGGCGGCGGGAGCGACGCGGGGGCAGCTCGTCTGGTTCGTCGTCGCCCAGGCGATCGCCCTCGGTCTCGCCGGGTCGCTGGCCGGGCTCGCGGTCGGCGTGGTCCTCGGCGAGCTCATGGCCGCCGACGTCCGATCGATCGGCTCGATTCCGTTCGACCGGATCGACCCCAGTCCCTGGTCCGTGATCGCCGTCGTCGCGATCGGGCTGGGCGTGACGATCGCCGCGTCGCTCGAGCCGGCCCGTCGGGCGGGCTCGATCCCGCCGGTCGAGGCGCTTCGCGAACGGCTCGATCCGGCCTCCGCCCGGCGGGCGCGTCTGCGCTGGCTGGTCGCGGTCTTCGTCGCGGTCGGCATCGCCGGTCTCATCGTGTGGCCGCGGGACGCCGGGTTCGGCGGCCTCGGTCGTTCCGCCGCCGTGTACGCGATCCTGTTCCTCGCCGTGCTCGCGGTGCCGGCGGTCCTCGGAGCGCTCGGCCGGCTCGCCGGCTTGCCCTTCCGAGCGCTGTTCCGGCTCGAGGAGCGCCTCGCCCGGGCATCGATCGTCCGCGATCGGTCGCGGACGACCCTCACCGTCGGAGCGCTGGCGATCGCCCTGGCGATGGTCGTTGCCGTCGGTGCGGTCGCCCACCAGTCGCGCCTCGCTGCGTCGGCCTGGCTGAACGACGTGATCCCGGGCGACGAGCTCCTGACGTCGATCCGGCCGGTCGCCCTCGACGAGGACGCGATCGCCGAGCTCCAGACGATCGACGGCGTCGAGCGGATCAGCCCGATCGCCCTGTTCGAGGTCGCCCGCGACGGGGTCCGGTTCGACGCGGCCGCGATCCGCGGTGGCGATCTGCTCGACGACGGCCGGCTCCGGTTCATCGCGGGCGAGCGGGTCGCCGCGCTCAACGCCCTCGACGCCGGCGGCGCGGCGATCCTGCCCCGAAGCGTCGCAGAGCGTACGGGGCTCGGCGACGGCTCGACGCTGACCCTGGCCATCGGCAACGGCCGGGTCATCGACCTGCGCGTCGTCGGGATCACGGAGCGGACGCTGCCGGGCAAGGCCGGCGAGGCGGTCCTCGTCGGCTGGGACGACGCGACCAACGCGTTCGGGGTGGCCGGCGCCGACGTCCTCGCTGTCCGCTACGAGGCGGGGCGCCAGGTCGACACGCAACCGATCCTCGACCGGACGGCCCGCGAACTGGCCCTCGAGCCGAACCCGCTCGAGCGGGTCACCGGCGCGGTCGACGACGCGCTCGGTCGTGTCTTCGGCCTGTTCGACGCACTTGCGCTGATTGCCGTGATCGTGGCCGCGCTCGGCATCGTCAACACGCTGACCGTCAGCGTCCTCGAGCGGGTCCGCGAGCTGGGCGTGCTGCGGGCGGCCGGGATGACGACGCGCCAGGTCCGCCGGACAGTCGTCGTCGAGGCCGGGATCCTCGGCATCGTCGGCGCGATCCTCGGGATCGTGACGGGGCTCGTCGCGGCGGGGCTGCTGGTCGTGCTGGCGGGTGGCGGCCCGCTGATCCTCGACCCGCCGTGGGCATCGATCGCGATCGCGATCCTGCTCGGGATCGGCATCTCGATGGTCGCGGCGTGGTACCCGGCCATCCTGGCGAGCCGGCTGGCGATCGTTGCCGCGGTCCAGCACGAATAGGGCGGATGGTAGACTCGGCCGGTCGCGCGGAACCGGGAGGGGATCGGGGTGGCCGCGTCGCGCCCAGCGGAGGAGACCGTCGCTCGATGATCACCGCCAGCGCGCGTCTGAACCGCCTGCCGATCGATGAGCGCGGCGTCACGATCGCGGACTTCCTCGTCCCGATCCGGGTCGGCGAGCGGATGGGCAGCCGCCTTCGCCACATCGGCCTGATCGCCGTCGGCGCGCTCCTGATCTTCGCCACCGCACAGATCGCGATCCCGATCCCGGGCTCGCCCGTCCCGATCACGGGCCAGACGTTCGGCGTGCTCCTCGTCGGAGGCGCGCTCGGCTTCCGACGGGGTCTGATCAGCATCGGCCTGTACGTCCTCATCGGGCTCATCGGCCTGCCGTTCTTCGCCGAAGGCAAGGGCGGGCTAGGGACGATCCTCGGCGCGACGGGTGGCTATCTCGTCGGCTTCGTCGTGGCCGGATCCCTTGTCGGCCGGCTGGCCGAGCTCGGCTGGGACCGGCGGATCGTCGGTGCCTTCGGGGCGATGGTGATCGGCAACATCGTCATCTATCTGATCGGCGTGCCGTGGCTGATGGCCGTCCTTCACGTCGACCTGGCGACCGGGATCGCCAAGGGCCTGACGCCGTTCCTGATCGGGGATGCGATCAAGCTCGCGCTCGCCGCCGCGGCGTTCCCCGCGGCATGGTGGGTCGTCGGCCGGCGACCCGGCGAGGGCTGACGCCCGATCCTTCGCAGGTGATCGACGATCGGATCAGCGCCGTTCCCGACGCCGCCGAGCTCAACGGACTGTACGGTCCGGGTTCCGAGGCGTGGGCGCTGAACCGCGAGGCGATGCTCCTCCTCGGAGCGGGGCCGCGGGCACTGCTCCTCCAGCTGGCCCATCCCCAGGTGGCCGCGGGGGTGGCCGACCACAGCGACTTCCGGGCCGATCCGTGGGCGCGCCTGCGCGGCACGCTCCGGAGCTACCTCGCGATCGTCTACGGGACGCGGACGGTGGCCCACGCCGAGATCCGTCGCCTGAACGCCCTCCACCGGACGATCACCGGCCCGACCTACCGCGCCCGTGACCCCGAGCTCTCGCTGTGGGTCCACGCCACCCTCGTCGACTCGACGATCGTCGTGGCCGACGCCTGGCTCGAGCCGCTGTCGCGGACGAGACGCGAGCGCTACTACGCCGAGACGCTGCCGATCGGGCGGGCATTCGGGATCCCGGCCGAACTCCTCCCGGCCGACCTGGGCGCGTTCGACGCCTACCTCGAACGAGCGCTCGCACCCGATGGCCCGGTCCGGGTCGGCCCGCTTGCCCGCGAGCTCGCCGAGGTCGTGCTCCACCCGCCGCTCGGACCGGTCGTGCCGGCCCTGGCCGCGATTCCATCGGTGGCCTACGCCTGG
>DASUPH010000210.1:0-14304 GCA_036276275.1 Candidatus Limnocylindrales bacterium | reverse complement strand
GCCGCACCCGAATCGGCGACGGCGCCGGTCGCGAGGACCTCCTCGGCCGGGACGTCGGTCCGCGGGAGCCAGCCATCCGGGCGGGGGAGCAGCCGGCCGTTGGCGTCGTGGTACAGCCAGCAGCGGACCTCGTGGCCGGGTTGCAGCTCGTGCAGACCGGGGTGGACGTCGATCGCCATCGCGTTGTCCTCGGCGACCCGCGAGGCGCAGCGCGGGGCGAAGCGGCAGCCCTTCGGCAGGTCGATCAGGTTCGGGACGTTGCCGGGGATCACGCTGAGCTCCTCGCGGACATCGCCGACGACCGGGATCGAGCCGATCAAGCCCCGCGTGTAAGGGTGCCGGGGCCGGCTGAACAGCGGCGAGACGTCCGCCGACTCGACGATCTCGCCCGCGTACATGACGGCCACCCGGTCGCACATCTCCGCGACGACGCCGAGGTCGTGGGTGATCAGGATCACTGCCGTCCCCGTCTGCTCGCGGAGGTTCCGGATCAGGTCGAGGATCTGGGCCTGGATCGTGACGTCGAGAGCCGTCGTCGGCTCGTCGGCGATCAGCAGCTCCGGCTCGCAGGCGAGGGCCATCGCGATCATCACCCGCTGGGCCATCCCGCCCGACATCTCGTGGGGATAGGAGGTCAAGCGCCGTGACGGATCGGGGATCCCGACCATCCGGAGCAGCTCGAGGGCCCGGGCGCGGGCCGCCCCGCGCTTCATGCCCCGGTGGATCTCGAGGACCTCGCCGACCTGGCGGCCGACGTCCCAGACCGGGTTCAGCGACGACTGGGGCTGCTGGAAGATCATGCTGATCCGGTCGCCCCGCAGCTTGCGCATCGCATCCGGCTTGAGCTTCAGCAGGTCGGTCCCGTCGAACAGGATCTCGCCGGCCTCGACCCGCCCCGGCCGACCGACGAGGCCCATGATCGAGAGCGAGGTCACGCTCTTGCCGCAGCCCGACTCCCCGACGAGACCCATGATCTCGCTGCGATCGACGTGGAAATCGATCCCGTCGACCGCACGGACGATCCCGTCGCGTGTGTGGAACGTCGTCCGGAGGCCCTTGACCTCGAGCAGCGGCCGGTCGCCCCGCTCCTTGCGCGGGCGGCGGGCGGAGGCCGGGACGAGCTCCTCGACGACGGTCTCGGCGAGGCTCGGGCCGAGCGTGGTCGGGAGGCCGGCGGGAGGGGTCGTATCGGTCATCGGCGCGTGGCCATCGTGGCCATCACCGGTTGAGACGCGGGTCGAGGGCGTCGCGCAGGCCGTCGCCGAGGAGGTTGAAGCCGAGGACCGTCAGCGTGATCGCGAGGCCCGGCGCGAGGATGATGTGGGGGGCGTTGAACAGCTGGCTCCGTTCGAGCCCGATCATCGAGCCCCACTCGGGGACGTCGAGTGAGCCGGTCACCCCGACGAAGGTCAGCGCCGCGATCTCGAGGACAGCCGCGCCGATCCCGAGCGTCCCCTGGACCACGAGCGGCGTCAGGGAGTTCGGCAGGATCCGCCGGAAGAGGATGCCCCGGGCCGATTCACCGAGCGCCCGCGACGCGGTGACGTAGTCGTTCTCCTTGGCGGAGATGACCGACGAGCGAACGATCCGGGCATAGATCGGCACGGACACCACGCCGATCGCGATGAGCGCCTTCTCCAGGCCCGCGCCGAGGGCGGTGACGATGGCGATCGCGAGCAGCAGGGACGGGAACGCGAGGATCACGTCCATCAGGCGCATCAGGATGTTGTCGGCCCAGCCGCCGACATAGCCCGCGATCGAGCCGATCAGCGTCCCGACGATGATCGCGAAGGTGATCGCGGCAAGACCGATCGTCAGCGACACCCGCGTTCCGAACACGACCCGACTGAAGACGTCCCGGAAGTTGCCGTCCGTGCCGAACAGGTGCTGCGGCTTGTCGGCGGCGCAGCCGAGCAGGTGGATGCATGGCCCCGCCCGTTTCTGGACGCCCTCCTCGACCCCCAGCAGCCCCTGGTTCGGGTCGTGGGTGGCGATGAACGGCGCAAAGACCGCGACGAGGACGAGGATCGAGAGGATCACCAGCCCGACGACCGCCGATCGTTGGCGGACGACGTTGGCGAGGGTGTCCCGCC
This sequence comes from Candidatus Limnocylindrales bacterium, assembly GCA_036276275.1. Taxonomy (GTDB): domain Bacteria; phylum Chloroflexota; class Limnocylindria; order Limnocylindrales; family CSP1-4; genus CF-46. Next base: position 12,211 of record DASUPH010000210.1, on the reverse strand, counting down.
ACAGGTTGCTCGGCCGGGCGGCCGCCAGCGGATCGCCGATCAGCTTTCCCGTGACTGCAGGTGCGACCATCGCCTTCCTCCGCCTCAGCGCGGCCGGACCCGCGGGTCGAGATACCCGTAGGAGACGTCGACGATGAGATTCGCCGTCAGGTAGATGACGGCGATGATCAGGGTGAAGCCCTGGATGACGACGTAGTCACGGCCGGTGATCGCCTCGACGAGCGTTCGCCCGACGCCGGCCAGGTTGAAAACGGTCTCCGTCAGCACCGCGCCCGACAGCAGCCCGCCGATCTGGAGACCGATGACGGTGACCACCGGCAGCAGGGCGTTGCGCGCCGCGTGGCGGAGGACGACGCCGCCCTCGTTGAGGCCCTTGGCCCGGGCCGTCCGGACGAAGTCCTGGCCGAGGACCTCGAGCAGGCTGGATCGCGTGATCCGGGCAACGATCGCCATCGGGATCGTCCCGAGGGCGAACGCGGGCAGGATGAGGTGGCGGAACGCGTCAGCCCAGGCGCCCCACTGGCCGCTGATCAGGGCGCTGAACGTGTAGATCCCCGAGATGAAGTCGAGGAATCCGCGGGGAAGCCCCTGGAGACTCTTGAGGCCCCAGACCTCGACCAGGGGGATGACGGTCACCCCCGAGCTGAGGCGACCCGACGGGGGCAGCGAGAACGGCGTGTCCTTCAGGACGATCGCGAAGATGAATGCGAGGACGAGGCCCAGCACGAAGACGGGGATCGACACGCCGAAGTTGGCGAACACCATCGTTCCGACGTCGACGATCGAGTTCCGCCGCGTGGCCGACAGGAGGCCCAGCGGGATGCCGATGACGATGGCCAGCAGCATCGCCCAGAACGTCAGCTCGACGGTCGTGGGGAGACGCTCCACGAGGAGCTGCGTGACCGGCTGCGAGTGCTTGATCGAGCTGCCGAGATCGCCGCTCGCAAGCTGCTGGAGATAGATCCCGAACTGGGTGGTGATCGGCTGGTCCAGCCCATAACGCCGGATGAAGTCGTCGCAGACGGCGTCCGTCGCCCGCTCGCCCAGGACCGCTCGGCACGGGTCGCCCGGGACGATCCGGGCAAGGGCGAACACGATGAAGATGATCCCGAACAGGACCGGGATGGTGACGATCAGGCGACGGAGGATGAAGCGGGTCACGATCGGGTCGCAGCCCCGTTGCTTCGGCGGACGACGGGTTCAGGTTTCACGATACGCAAACGGGGGCGCCGCGTGTGCGGCGCCCCCGTTCGACGTGCTGCCGGGTCTCCGGCTTACGAGGCCGGTGGATTGAGGAAGCCACCCCACAGGCCGGGGAAGTACTCGAAGGCACTCGTCCGACCCTTGTGAAGGGGGTTCTTGGTGTCCCACTGGGCGGCGTAGCTCACGACAACGTCGTTGGCGTCGAGGTCGGCGCCATCGTGGAACTTCACGCCGTCACGGAGGGTGCAGGTCCAGACCGTCGAGTCGGCGTTGGCCTTGCACTCGGTGGCTAGGGACGGGATCGACTCTGCGCCGCCGATCTTGTAGGCGTAGAGCGACTGGGTGACCTGCTCGCAGGCACGCAGGGTCTCGCCGTCCGTCTCGTCGCCGCAGTAGAGGCTGAGCGGTTCGGCGTTCTGCATGAAGACGAGCGTGTCACGGTCGGCAGCCTTCATCGTGGCGAAGACCTCGGCGCCGAAGACCGACGCATAGCCGCCCTCGATGTCGGCCTTGTAGGCCGCGCCGGAGGCGCCGTGGGCGACGATCACTGCCGGGACGTGCTGCTTGATCAGGTTGTTGGCCGTCGTGTAGGCGGCCGTCCGGGCCGCCGGATCGGCCGTCTTGATGCCGGTGTTCAGGGCATCGACGATGTCCTGGAACGGTGTGCCGAACTTCTTGCCCGAGCCGGAGCCGAAGTGGTAGTCGAGGAAGTTCGACGGATCCGGGTAGTCGGCGCCCCAGCCGAGCATGAAGATGCCCGTCAGCTTGCCGGCGGCGTTGTTGTCGAGGAACGTGCCGGACTCCTGGAGATCGAGGGTCGCCGTGATGCCGAGATTCGTCTTGAGCTGCTGGGCGATCTCGGTGCCGATGACCGGCGGATCGGGCAGGTAGCCGCGAACCGCATTCCGGAAGGACAGCTTCGTGGTGAAGCCGTTCGGGAACCCGGCCTCGGCGAGGAGCGCCTTGGCCGCGGTGGCGTCGAAGCCCCAGGTCTTGTCGCCTTCGCAGGCGAACGAGATCTCGCACGGGGTGAAGTAGTCGGCGACCGTCGAGCCGGCCGGATAGAAGTTCTTGACGAGACGCTCGCGGTCGATGCCCATGGCGATCGCCTGGCGGACCTTCTCGTTGTCGAACGGCTTGATCGTGTCGTTGAAGCCGAGGAAGAACGTGTTCAGGCCCGGTCGGGCCGCGAACGCGAGCGTGCTGTCGCCCTGGATCTTGGCGATGTCATCGGTCCCGGGGTTGTCGATCCCGTCGACGTTGCCGGACTGCAGATCGAGCAGGCGCTGGGCGGCCTCGTCGCTCCAGCGGAGCTCGAGGTTCGCGGTCTTGGCCTTGTCGCCCCAGTAGCCGTCGAAGGCCGAGAAGACCATCCGGTTGCCCTTGTCCCACTGCTTGATCTTGTAGGGCCCGGTGCCGTTCGGCTGCGAGAGCATCGTGCCGTCGGCGGCGTGCTTCGTGAAGTAGTCCGAGTCCTGGATGCCGAACGCGCTGAAGGCGACCTTCGGCAGGAAGGCGGCGTCCGGCGTGCAGAGCTGGAACTCGACCGTCAGGCGGTCGACCGCCGTGATCTTCTTGAGCTCGCCCGTGTACGGCTTGGTCCCGCAGGGGGCCTCGCCCGTGGCCGGATAGACCATGCCGGTGTACGGCGCCTGGCTCGTGGCCGTGCTCGGCCCCACGGATGGTGTCGTCCCCGATGAGCTCGGTGACGGGCTCGCCGCGCCTGTACAGGCGGCGAAGACGATCGCGATCACGCCAAACATGGCGAGCGGCGACCACCTCTTGGTACGGGACATGCGTTGACTCCTCCTCAAACGGCTCCCGATCCGGATACGTCGCATGCGATCCGGATTGGAGCGTCCGTTCCGCGCGCGATCGGCCCTCGGGCCGCAGGTCGCGGGTGCCGGGAAGACTAGCACGCGTCCATGGCGAATTGCCACGCTTCGAAACGTTGTCGAGTGGTACGGCTTGCAGCGCCGCGGAGTTCACTGTGCCCGACCGCCGACCGGGTCGGCCGTGGGCGGCGACCCCGCCACCACGAGAGGCTATTCTCGCCACGTGCAGACGCTGCGGATCGCCCTGGCCCAGATCGCGCCGCGGCTCGGGCTGCTCGACGAGAACCTCGCTCGTCACGGCGAGCTGATCGAGGAGGCGCGAGGCCGGGGCGCGGGGCTGGTCGTCTTTCCGGAGCTCGGATTGACCGGCTACCAGCTCCAGGACCTCGCGGCGGAGGTCGCCCTGCGGCTCGACGACCCGCGCCTCGCCGGGTTGGCAGCGGCGACCGCCGGCCTGTCGGTCGTCGTGTCGTTCGTCGAGGAGTCGGCGGATCATCGCCTCTTCATCGCCGCGGCCCTGCTCGAGGACGGCCAGATCCGGCACGTCCACCGCAAGCTGTTCCTCCCCACGTACGGCCTGTTCGACGAGCGCCGGTTCTTCGCCGCGGGCGATCTCCTGCGGGCAACGCCGTCGCGGCTCGGGCCGGGGATCGGGCTCGCGATCTGCGAGGACTTCTGGCACCTGACCGTGCCCCAGCTGCTGGCCCTCGACGGAGCCCAGATCCTGATCAACGTCTCGTCGTCGCCGGGTCGTGACCTCGCGGCCACGAACGAGGTCGGGCTCGGGACCGCGTCCTCGTGGCGGACGCTGATGCGGACCTATGCCCAGCTCACGACGTCGCTCGTCGTCTTCTGCAACCGGGTCGGCGTCGACGAATCGATCTCGTTCTGGGGCGGTTCGGAGGTGATCGCCCCGAGTGGCCAGGCGCTCTTCACGGCGCCGATGTTCGAGGAGGGCCTCTTCACGGTCGACGTGCCGCTGGCCGACCTCCGCCGGGAGCGCCTCGCCCTGCCCCTCCTGCGCGACGAGCGGCCGGAGCTCCAGGTCCGTGAGCTCACCCGGATCGTCGCCGAGCGGGCAGGCCTGGCGGACAACTCGACCGCGGACGATCGGGCCGAGGCAGGCCTCGACGTCGCGCAGGGCGACGCGATCCACGAGCCGATCGGATTCCGGCCCGGCGGTCGGCGATGACGAGGGCCGAGGCACCCGGCGCCGGCGATTCGTTGTTCGAGCTGCCGAGCGAGCTCGCGATCGACACCGACGTCGCCCGCCGCGTCATCGGCCAGTTCATCCGCGGCCAGCTCGGCCAGGCCGGCTTCGAGAAGGCCGTGCTCGGCCTCTCGGGCGGGATCGACTCGGCGCTCGTCGCCTATCTCGTCGCCGAGGCCATCGGCGCCGACCGGCTGCTGTGCGTGCTCATGCCATACCGGACGTCGTCGCCCGACTCGCGGGCCGACGCCGAGGCGGTCGTCGGGCAGGTTGGCGCGGCCAGCGAGCTGGTCGACATCAGCCCGATGGTCGACGCGTTCTTCGCCACCGATCCGGAGGCGTCGCCGCTGCGGCGTGGCAACTTCATGGCCCGCCAGCGGATGGCGGTCCTGTACGACCGCTCGGTGACGTGGGGCGGGCTCGTGGTCGGCACGGGCAACAAGACCGAGTCGCTGATCGGCTATACGACGCTGTTCGGCGACTCGGCCTGCGCCTTCAACCCGATCGGCGATCTCTACAAGAGCCAGGTCCGCCAGCTCGCCGCGGCGATGGGCATCCCCGAGACGATCATCCGGAAGGCGCCGTCGGCCGACCTCTGGCCGGGCCAGACCGACGAGGCCGAGGCGGGCTTCAGCTACCCGGTCCTCGATCGGATCCTGTACTGGCGGATCGACCGGCGGCGGACCGACGAGGAGATGGCCGCTCTCGGCTTCGATCCCGAGCTGGTCCGCCGCGTCGACCGGATGATCGCGACGTCGGAGTTCAAGCGCCAGGTCCCGCCGATCGCGAAGCTCGGCCCGAGGACCGCCGGGGTCGACTACCTGTATCCGCGCCGGCGGCCGGGCTCGGCGCGGGAGTGAGCGGCCGGCTCTTCGTCGTCGCGACCCCGATCGGGAACCTCTCCGACGTGACCCTCCGCGCCCTCGAGGTGCTCCGGGAGGTGCCGCTCATCGCTGCCGAGGACACTCGCCTGACCCGCCGCCTCCTCGACCGCCACCGGATCGCGACGCGGATGATCAGCTACCACGCCCGGAGCGGACCCTCGCGCCTCGCCGAGCTGCTGACGCATCTCCGGGGCGGCGCCGACCTTGCCGTCGTGACCGATGCGGGAACCCCTTCGATCAGCGATCCCGGCGAGGACCTCGTCTCGTCCTGGGCGGGCGAGGGCGGGACGGTGGTCGCAATCCCGGGCGCATCGGCGGTGCTTGCGATCGTGGCCGCGTCCGGAGTCGCAGGGCCGCGCTGGGCATTCGAGGGGTTCCTGCCGCGGTCCGGCCGCGACCGGCGCGAGCGGCTCGGGCGGATCGCCGCCGACGACCGCGGAACGGTGATCTACGAGGCGCCCGGTCGGGTTGCCGCGACGCTCGTCGACCTCGCGACCGCCTGCGGCGCGGATCGCCCGGCGGCGATCGGCCGGGAGCTGACGAAGCTGCACGAGGAGATCGTCCGTGGGCCGCTCGGCGAGCTGGCCGATCGGGCACGGAGCGGCGGCTTGACGCTCCGCGGCGAGTTCGTCCTCATCGTCGGCTCGCGGCCGGAGGGATCCGCCCGCGAGGCCGCCCGCGACGCGGACCCGGCCGCCGCCATCGCCGAGGTCGAGCGACTGGTGGCCGGGGGCACGTCCCGCGGCGACGCCGCCCGCCAGGTCGCGACCGCCACGGGGATCCCCCGGCGGAAGCTCTACGCGGCGCCGCCCGGACGGTAGGATTCGCGGCGATGAGCGCTCGTCCCGCCCCCGCCCGGAGCGGCCTGCCGATCCTCGGTCCGCTGTCGCTGCCCGCCCGGATCGCGGTGATCGTCGTCGTGATCATGGCCGCGACGACGATCCTCGCCGCGATCCTCATCCCGGCCATCCCGCCGACCCTCCTCTTCGGCCTGGCGGCCGTCTCGATCCTCGGCCTGGCCTGGCTCGTCGGTCAGGCGACGCAGCGCCTCGGGGCGATCACCGGGCCGCAGGTCGGCGGCATCCTGAACGCGACGTTCGGCAACATCGCCGAGCTGATCATCGCCTTCTTCGCCCTGCAGGCCGGCCTGATCGACGTCGTGAAGGCGTCGCTGACCGGCTCGATCATCGGCAACCTCCTCCTCGTCCTTGGCCTGAGCGTCCTCGCCGGCGGGCTGAAGAACGGACGACAGACCTTCAGCCGGGAGATCGCCGGATCCAACGCGGCCTTGCTCGTGCTCGCGGCGATCGGCCTGTTCGTGCCGGCCGTCCTCGCCTTCAGCACCGGTGGCGGGGAGGGCAGCGTCGTCGAGGACTCCGTGCTCGTCTCGGTCCTGCTGATCGCCGGCTACGTCCTGTCGCTGATCTACCAGTTCACGAACCCGAAGGCGACCCTGGCCGGTCACCAGCCCCATGACGCCGACGAGGGCCCGGGCTGGTCGGGCCGGACGGCCGCCGTCGTCCTCGTGAGCGCCGCGGTCCTGCTCGCGATCCTCTCCGAGATCCTCGTCGGTGCGATCGAGCCTGTCGTCGAGGCCGTCGGGCTCACGACGTTCTTCGTCGGCGTCGTCCTCCTGCCGATCATCGGCAACCTGGCCGAGCAGCTTGTCGCCGTGCAGCTGGCCTGGAAGAACAAGATGGAGTTCTCGATGGCGGTCTCGTACGGTGCCAGCCTCCAGGTCGCGCTCTTCGTCGCGCCGGCGCTCGTCCTGATCGGCGTCATCAGCGGTCATCCGATGAACCTGGTGTTCGCCCCGCTCGAGGTCGCCGCCGTCGGTGCCGCGGTCGGGATCAGCGCCCTGATCGCCCTCGACGGCGAGTCGAACTGGCTCGAGGGCGCCCTCCTCGTGATCGTGTACCTGATCCTGGCGGCGGCGTTCTTCGAGCTGGTGTAACGCCACCCGCCGACAGATCGTTCTCTCATGGCAAGGGGCATCGCCCCGTTCGTCGAGTGATCGGTAGGTGTGCGGATGCCGGCGATCATCGTCATCGCGCTGCGGCTCCTGGTGCCGCTGTCGATCTTCCGATGGCCGCTCGCCGGCGGTCTCCTCTCCATGCTCGTCGACGCGCTCGATGTGATCCTGGTCGACGCCATCGCCCGGGCCTTCGGAGTCCCCGGCGAGTTCGGACCGACCTACGCCCAGATCGACAAGTGGCTCGACATCTACTACCTCGCCTTCGAAGCCGTGGTCGTCGCCCGACGCTGGCCGGAAGCGCTTCTCCGCCGCACGGCGCTCGCCCTGTTCGGCTGGCGCCTGCTCGGGGTGCTGCTGTTCGAGGCCACCGCGGTCCGGCCACTGCTCGTTGTGTTCCCGAACCTGTTCGAGAACTTCTACCTGTACGTGCTGATCGTCCGACGGGTGGCACCGCGCCTTCTGCCCCGGACGGTGCGCCAGCTGATCCTCGTGCTGATCATCCTGTACGTCCCGAAGGCAATCCAGGAATGGGCCCTCCACTACGAGGAGCTCCATCCCTGGCAATGGCTTCGCTCGGTGTTGTTCCGGATCCCCGAGGGCTGAGCCCGCACCCGGGTCCGGCGGATGCTCTCCGAGGTCCAAGGGGAGCTCCGCAACGCCGGCCCGAGGGTCGGACCGGCGGCGGGAGGGGGACCGCCGCCGGTCCTGCGAACATCGGGATCGGCAGCCGCCGGACGACTAGGCGGCCACGACCTCCTCGTCCGCTTCGCTGAGCGGCTCGGCCGCTGCGGCGATCGCGGCATCCTCGCCGCCGTCCTGGTCCTCGTAACTCGCCGCCTGGGCCTCGAGCCCGTTCGCCGCCGACTCCGCCGCATAGTCCTTCTTGCGACGGCCCGACAGCATCTCGACGTGGTTGGCGACGATCTCGGTCTTCCAGTGACGCTGGCCGCGGTCGTCGTCCCAGCTCCGGGTCTGGATCCGACCCTCGATCGCGACCTGCTGACCCTTGCCGAGGAACTCGCCGCAGGTCTGCGCGAGACGGTCCCAGGTCACGATGTTGTGGTACTCGGCCTTCTCCTTGCCCTGGCCGATGTACTCGTTGGTGGCGACGCTGAATTGCGTCACGGCCGTTCCGCTGGCCAGGCTGCGCATCTCCGGGTCGCGGGTCAGGCGCCCGGTCAAGAGGACCTTGTTCACGGTCCGCGTTCTCCTTCTCGGCCGGCCGACGGGGTATCGGGCCGACCCTGCGTGGCGGGCATGGCTCGGCGGAGCGCGATGGAGAGGGCGCCGGCCCCGGCGGTCGGGCCATCCGGCGGGTCGGCGGACCTTCGGTGGTCAACGGACCGTCGGCGTTCGGTCGACGAGGCCGGCTGGTGCCTGGCGGGCAACGACAACCTAGCAGGCGACCCTGCACGGCCCGTTACCCCGTGATTGACCGCGGCTTATCCGGCCGCTCCGGAGCGGCGCGCCACCGCGCGCGTCAGCTCGCCGACGCGTCGACGCCCGTCAGCTCGCCGCCGAACCGGGCGCTGCGTCCAGGCCGCCCTCGCTCCGCGGCAGGGCGCCCGTCGGGGCGTCGGATCGCCGTCGCCGCCGGTTGATCGCCGGCCCGCCATGGCCGGCCTCCAGCCGGGCGAGGACGATGGCGTCGGGCACCGGCGCGCGCGTCGCGAACAGGTCGCAGAACAGCGTCACGAGCTCGGGATCGAACTGGGTCCCGGCGTGGCGGCGCAGTTCCGCGATCGCGTTGTCGTGGCTCATTGCCCGCTTGTAGGGGCGGTCGTGGGTCATCGCGTCGTAGGCGTCCGCGATCGCGACGATCCGGGCCCCGAGCGGGATGTCGGTGCCGCGCAGCCCGAACGGGTAGCCGTGCCCGGAGTAGCGCTCGTGGTGGTGGAGGATGATCGGGACCGCCTCCTTGAGCGCGGCCGCCTGCTCGAGGATCACCTGCCCGATCCGCGGGTGCTGGACGACCGAGCGCCACTCGGCGGACGTGAGGGCGGCCGGCTTGTCGAGGATCTCCTGGGGCACCGCGACCTTGCCGACGTCGTGGAGAAGGGCCGCTGTCCGGATCCGGTCGACCTCGGCCAGGGGCAGGTCGAGGCTGCGGGCCATCGCGACGACGATCGAGGCGATCAATGCCGAGGGCTGGCCGCGGTAATGGGGAAGGGGCGAGATCACCGCCGTGATCGTCGCGGTCGCGGCGTCGCGGGCGGCCCGCCCCAGCTCCATCGCCCGCAACCGGCCGGCGGCCGAGATCGGCGCGCGTGGGACACGGGCGTCCTCGTCGGGCTCGGCGAAGATGTAGGTCTGGTTGCGGCCGAGGGACTTGGCCGAGTACATCGCGGCATCGGCGTCGCGGACGAGGTTGTCGCTCCGGAGGCCACCCCCGCTGCCGCCGGCGATGCCGATCGAGATCGTGACGCTGATGTCCAGGCCGCCCTCGACGGGATAGCGCTCCTTGGCGACGAGGCGGCGCAGCTTCTCGGTCAGGATCGCGCCTTCCTCGACGTCGGTCTCGGTCAGGAGGAGCATGAACTCCTCACCACCGTATCGGCCGATCTCATCGGATGCCCGCAGGTTCTCCTTGATCGTCTGGGCGACACCCCGCAGGATCACGTCGCCGCTCGCGTGCCCGTAGCTGTCGTTCACCGACTTGAAGTGGTCGATGTCGACGAAGGCCACCGAGAGGGGACGGCCGTAGCGGTTCGCCCGCTCGACCTCCGAGAACAGCGCCACCAGGAGGGACTGGCGGTTGCCGACGCCGGTCAGCTTGTCGAACGTCGCGGCGTTCGTCGTCTCCGTGAGGGCGACGGAGATCGTGTCGATCGCCCGTCCGAGGCGTCCCTCCAGCCCACGGTCGCGCGGCTTGGAACCGACGCTGACGCCGATCTCGCCGGCCGCGATCCGCTCGGCTGCCTTGATCAGGCGGCGGAGGCGGAGGCGGATGTAGAGGAACACGATGCCGGCGGTGAGGGAGACGCCGAGCATCCCACCGGCGATGGCGGACACGATCGACCGTGCGCCCTCGTGGACCCATGAATCGAATGCGTCCGGCATGCCGATCCAGAGGCTGACGAGGGCGACCGGAGCCAGAAGCCCCAGCGCCCCCAGGAGGCGCATCACGTCGCCAAGGCTACCCGTCGGGCCCCTTGGAGCGGCCCCGCCGGAAGTACCAGCACGCGCCACCATAGGTCCTGTCGATCGACCTGATGACCGCCCGACCGGGGTCGCCGACCGCGCCCGCCCACCGCTGATCCGCTGCTATACTCGGCCGGTCCTCGAACCGCCAGCGGGTTCGCTCGCACCAGGAGGTCGGCCGTTGCTCGAGGGAGGCGCGTCGTTCGTCCCGTGAGGCGAGCTCGGGTCTTCGATCCGCTCCGGCGCCGCACCGGCGGCCCGTCGAGGGACAAATCTATCCCGGTCCCAGGGCAGCGAACCCGGGGCCTTTTTTGATGCCGGCCACCGTGATCGTCGGGCTGCAATGGGGCGACGAGGGCAAGGGCAAGACGACCGACTTCCTCGCCGAGCAGACCGCGATCGTCGTTCGCTACCAGGGCGGCGACAACGCCGGTCACACCCTGATGCTCGGCGACGAGGTCTTCAAGCTCCATCTCGTCCCGTCCGGGATCCTCTATCCACACATCGTCCCGGTGATCGGGCCGGGCGTGGTCGTGAACCCCGCGACCCTGATCGACGAGCTCGACCGGCTCGCGATCCGGGGGATCGACATCTCCCGGCTCCGGGCCAGCTTCGCCTGTCACGTGATCCTGCCCTACCACCGGGCCCTGGATGTCGCTCGTGAAGCCTGTCTCGGCGGGGCAAAGGTCGGGACGACCGGCCGCGGGATCGGACCGGCCTACGAGGATCGCGCGGCGCGAACCGGGCTTCGCCTCGAGGATCTCCTCGACGAGTCGGCCCTCCGCACGAAGCTCGAGCGCGTGCTGCCCGAGAAGAACGCGCTCCTTGCCGCCCTCGGCGCCGAGGTCCGGTTCGAGGTCGACCCGATCGTCGAGCAGGCGCTCGCGTGGGGTATCCGTCTCGCGCCCCACCTCGTGGATGCGACGTGGCTCGTCCAGGACGCGCTCCGCCGCGGCGACCACGTCCTCCTCGAGGGCGCCCAGGGCACCCTCCTCGACATCGACCACGGGTCGTACCCGTACGTGACCTCGTCGTCGCCGATCGCCGGCGGCGCGTGCACCGGCGGGGGCATCGGCCCGCGTCAGGTCGACGAGGTCTTCGGCGTCATGAAGGCGTACGCGACACGGGTCGGCTCGGGGCCGTTCCCGACCGAGCTCCTCGACGGGGTGGGCGAGGGGATCGCGGCGCGCGGGCACGAGGTCGGGACGACGACCGGCCGGCCACGCCGGGTCGGCTGGTTCGACGCCGTCTCGTGCCGCTACGCGGTCGCCGTCAACTCGGTCAGCTCGATCATGCTCAACAAGCTCGACATCCTCTCGGGCGTCGAGCCGATCCGGCTCTGCGTCTCGTACGAGATCGACGGCCGGCGGGTGGACGCCTGGCCCTCCTCTGCGCCGCTGCTCACCCGCGCCACCCCGATCTACGAGGAGTTCGCCGGCTGGACCGAGCCGATCCACGACGTCCGCTCCCTGGCCGACCTGCCGGAGAACGCCCGGCGCTACGTGACCGCCGTCGAGGAGCACGCGGGCGCACCGATCGTCCTCGTGTCCGTCGGCCCCGAGCGAACCCAGACGATCGAGCGGGCCTGGCGGCCGATGCGCCGCCGCGTCGCGGCGGCGGGCGCATGAACCGCGGGCAGCCGCCTGCGCGCCTGGCGCGCCAAACGACGGCTGAGGGCCGCTTCCTTCGCCGGTTCGTGCGCGCCACGCACGAATTGACACCGGACGGCCCCAGATTGGGCTGCGTTGGTCCGCCCGTTCGCTGTTTCGTGCGTCTGGCGCACAACCGTCGGCCGACGGGCGCGCGCACATGAGCCAGCTCGTCCAGCCCACTCGCATCCTGGTCGTCGGCAAGGGTGGACGGGAGCACGCACTCGTCTGGAAGCTCGCCGCTGAGCCGGGCGTCAACGAGGTGGTCGTCGTGCCGCCGACCCACGTGCTCCAGGCGATGCCGCGGGTCCGTG
>DASUPH010000209.1:0-10871 GCA_036276275.1 Candidatus Limnocylindrales bacterium | reverse complement strand
GGATCGACGACCCCGCGCGCCGGGCCATCGACGGCAAACTGGCGAACCCCACACCGAGGATCCTCGCCCACATCGCCCGTCGCGGGCTCGACATCAGGATCTCACCCGACGAGCGCTGGGCGTTGACGACCGACCGGACGGGCGGCATCGAGCTGGTCGAGCTCGCCACGGGCCGGCGATGGCCGATCGACGGCGGCACGACCACGACGTGGGCGCCGGCCAGTCCTTGAGGCCCGATCGGCCCGGCCAGCGAGGCGTCCGCGTCTAGCCGACCAGGCGCAGGTTCCACAAGGCGACGAGCGCGCCCAATCCCGCAAGCAGCGCCGTCTGCCAGATCCAACGCGGGTCGCGCCGGCGCGATGGTGCCGTGCCGTGGAGGACATCCCACAGGTAGAACAGGAACATCAGGAGCGCCGGCCCGATCAGGCGCGGGATCCCCATCGCCCGGATGGCCGCCGCCCCGATCGCGATCGCCACCCCGTACGTCAGGGCGGACCAGAGCGCCTCCCGCACGCTCGTCACCCGCAGCGCGGCCGCCCGATACCCGAGCAGGCCCGCGATGAACGCGTCGGCCAGGCCGAGCAGCACGAGGCTCCCGAGCGGCAGCGGCGCGACCGGCGCTCCGGCCGGCTCCAGCCCGGCAATCCCGCCCGGGACGACCGCCGCAACGCCGATGAACGCCACCAGGGCGATGACCAGCGTCGTCACGAGCGCCATCGATCGGTCCTCCGCGGTCGGGCCGCGCTCGAGCGCGGCCAGGCGCGTCTCGACGGCCAGCGCGCGATCGATGAGGAACGCCGTCGCGGCGAGGGCCGGCGCGACGGCCAGCCCGACCGGGACCAGCCGGATCGCGCCAAGACAGCCGATTGCCGCCACCGCCGGGAGGATCAGCGACTCGATCGGGATCCCGGCCGTGCCGGTCAGGTGCTCGTCGACCGCCGCGGCGAGCACCTGGAGCGTGCCGATGACCATCGCGGCGAGCAACAGGATCGCGGCAAGCCAGACGAGGGGCCCGTCGAGGGTCGCCGCCATCCCGACGACCGTCGCGGCGACGATCTCGAGATCACGCCGGGCCGGCGTGGATGCCGACCGGAGATCGAGGTCGATGCGCCGGGCCCGACCGACCGATCGAGCCAGACCGCCGGTCGGCTCGTTCGCCGGTCCGAGAGACGCTGACGGCGGCATCGGCGCGATGGTACGCGGTCAGCCGACGAGGCGGACAGCCGGCGTCGCGGTCAGCCGGCGAGGCGGGCGGGCTTCGCCGCGACCCACGCGAGGAGGTCGGCCCGGGAGCGGGTGTTGAGGACGTCGGCGGCGGTGACCCAGCCACGTCGGGCCTGGGCGACGCCCCAGCGGACGTCGTCGAGCTCGCCGGTGTTGTGGGCATCGGAGTCGATCGTCAGGATGCAGCCCGCCGCCACCGCCCTTCGAGCCCGTTCGGCCGAGAGGTCGAGACGGTGGGGCGACCCGTTGACCTCGAGGGCCGTCCCGGTTCGCGCCGCCTCCGTATAGACGGTCTCCCAGTCGAGGTCGAGATCGTCACGGGTCTGGATCATCCGGCCGGCCGGGTGGGCGACGATGTCGACGTGGGGGCTGCGGATCGCGTTGAGCGTCCGCCGGGTGAGCTCCGCCCGGGGCTGGCGGCGCGACACGTGGACCGACGCCACGACGACGTCGAAGCGCGCGAGAAGATCATCGTCGTAGTCGAGGACGCCGTCCGCGCGGACCTCGAGCTCGCAGCCGTGGAGGAGGCGGAACCCCTCCGGAGGCGTCTCCGCGGGTGCGCTGCCGTCGCGCTCCTCGGCCGCGAACCGCTCGTTCAGCGTCGCGATGATCTCGCGCTCCTCCTCCACCCGATTCGGGGTGAGCCCACGGGCGATCGCCAGCGACTGGGTGTGGTCGGTCAGGACCTGGTAGGCGTAGCCCCGACGCCGGGCCGCCTCGGCCATCGTCTCGATCGTCTGGGTCCCATCGCTCCACTCGGAATGACTGTGGCAGTCGCCCCGGAGATCGGGCTTGGTGACCAGGACCGGCAGCGTCCCCGCGAGCGCCGCCTCGATCTCGCCCTCGTCCTCGCGCAGCTCCGGCTCGATGAACGGCAGGTCGAGGAAGGCGTAGGCCTCCTCCTCGGTCGCGAACGACCGCAGCTCGGCGGCATCGCCGGTCAGCGGCTCGCCGTCCTCACCGATCCGGAGGAAGCCGTACTCCGACAGGCTCCAGCCTCGATCCCGGGCCCGCGCCCGGAGGCGAACGTTGTGCTCCTTGGACCCCGTGAAGTGGATCCGGTAGGCGCCGGCCGCGCCGGGCGGCATCACCATCAGGTCGACCTGCGGCCCGCGGTGCAGCCGGATCGCCGACTTGTGGCCGCCCCGCGCGACGATCGTGTCGACCGTGCCGAGCTTCGTGAAGCGCTCCATCAGGGCGGCGGGGTCCGTCGTCTCGGCGAGCAGGTCGAGGTCGCCGATCGTCTCCTTCCTGCGGCGGTAGGAACCAGCCGGCTCGACGGACCGGACGCCCGGCAGCGCCCCGAGCGTCTCGACGAGGCTCGCGATGTGAGCCTCGGCCTGGTGGAGGAGCAGGCGCTTCGGCTGGGTCTCGAGCCGGGCGATCCCATCGAGGACCAGCTGCTCGGTCCGCTCGGACAGGCCCCGGACCGTCCGGATGGAGCCGGTCTCGGCGGCCGTCCGGAGCTGGTCCATCGTCGCGATCCCGAGCTCCGCGTGCAGCTGGCGGACCGTCTTCGGGCCGAGGCCGGGGATCTGGAGCAGCTCGACGAGGCTCGCCGGGACCTCCTCGCGGAGCTTGTCCAGGAACGCCATCCGGCCGGTCGTCACGAGCTCGGTGATCTTGTCGCTGATCGCCTGGCCGACGCCGCCGACCTTCGGCGGGTTGCCGGCCCGGTACGCCGCGACGAGGTCGATCGGGCTGCGCCCGATCGCATCGGCGGCGCGATGGTAGGCGACCGTCTTGAAGACGAGCTCGCCCTTGACCTCGAGGATGTCGCCGATCTCGTGGAAGACGCGGGCCAGATCGCCGTTCGTCAGATCGTCGGCGAGGTCGGCGGCTTCGTCGGCGTGGAGGTCGGCGTGGGCAACGTCGGGGATGATGTCATCCGTGGCGTCGACAGTCGGGCGCTCGGAGGGCATCGGCCGATGGTAGCGGGACGCTGCGCGACGCGGCGACGACCGCGATCCGACGCGAGCCGCGGCGAGCGCAAGGCGGCGACCGTTAGGCGGCAACCACCCGGTCGCGGCCACGCCGCTTCGCGTCATACAGGGCGTGATCGGCCTGCTGGATCAGCGTCTCGATCGTCGCGTTCGGGTCATCGGCGACCGCGACGCCCACCGAGACGCTCACGCCGGCGATCCCCCAGCGACGGAGGTCGAGCGCGCCGACCGCTTCGCGAACACGCTCACCCACCTCGACCGCGACGGGCCGAGTCGGGTTCCGGAGCAGGACGGCAAACTCCTCGCCGCCGTAGCGAGCCGGCACGTCGTCCTCGCGAACGGCGCTGACGATCGCGCCGGCCACGGCCCGGAGAACTTCGTCGCCGACCTGGTGGCCGTGACGATCGTTGAGCCCCTTGAACTTGTCGATGTCGACCATCAGGACGCCGACGCCGTCCTCCGCCCGCCGGCGTCGCGCGAGGAGCGCGCAGAACTCGTCGAAGTAACGCCGGTTCGGTAGGCCGGTCAGGGCGTCCGTCGCGGCGCGAGCCTCGGCCTGGCGATGGGAGTAGGCGCGCGACAGGGCGGCGGACGACTCGATCGCCGCGCCCGCGAGCAGGCGCTGGGCGGAATCGGGCCAGTCGCCGGCCG
Organism: Candidatus Limnocylindrales bacterium; assembly: GCA_036276275.1. GTDB lineage: Bacteria > Chloroflexota > Limnocylindria > Limnocylindrales > CSP1-4 > CF-46. Next base: position 7,053 of record DASUPH010000209.1, on the reverse strand, counting down.
TCCGGCGCGAGACGAGCAGGGCGCCGATCATGCCGCCGTCCGTCGTCAGCGGCGCGACGAGGGTGTGGCGCAGCCCGAACACCGCCCGAGCCCGGCCCGCGATCCGCTCGGCGACGAGGAGGTCGAGGTCCGGGGCGTGGCTGCGGCTCGGCCGACCACCGGCGACGAGGTCCGCCGCGGGCGTTGCGGCGATCGCCTGGGCTCGCCGCCCCCCGCGCCGCGCGGCGGCGTCGATCCGCCGGTTCCCCGCGGAGCTGACCGTCGCGACCACGGGACCATCGACGGCGACGGCGGTCGCGGCGGCGAGCGGCAGGCGGCCGACCGGCCCGCCGATCTCGATCGGGATGGCGACGGGATCGCGGCCCTGGGTCCCGGCGAAGACCTCCGGCGGATCCTCGAGGTCGCCGATCGGGAACAGGGTCGACGACGTCGAGCCCCCGGTCCGGGTGTTCACGAGGGTCGCTTCGAGGACGCGGGCATCGGGCCGCCGGCGGACGATGACGACGTGGTCGGCGCCGGTCCCGGTCCCCAGCTCCTCGACGATCGCCGCGACGATCGCGTCGGCCGAGACGGAGCGCGACAGCCCCTGGAGGATCCGGGTGAAGCTCTCCGCCTCGGCCCGCCGGCCGGCTTCGAGCGCCTGGACGGCGACCCGGTGGCGAACCGCGGCAAAGCCGACGATGACGATCAGGGCGGTGATCGCCCAGTCGACGTTGCGTGTCCCTTCGAGGGACAGGCGGAGCACGGCGATCAGGCCGAGGACGAAGAACGTGGTCGCGAAGGCCAGCCATGAGCGGCGGATCCCCGGATCCTCCACTCGCGGGGGCCTCGAACGGCGGTCGGTGGGTGGCGTCACGTTCCGAGTGGAGCATGACGGTCCGGTGGGCTCGACCGCAAGCAGGACCCCCGGTAGTACTTCCGTACTACTCCGGGGGCTGGAACCGTCTCAGGCGGTTCGCGGCTCCGGCGATCGGTGGGCCGCCCGCTTCATCCGGTAGAGACCGGCGTCGGCCACGGTGATCAGCTCGGCCGCCGTGCGGCCGTCGGTCGGGAAGGTCGCCGCGCCGATCGAGATCCCGATCGGCACCGCGAGCCGCGAGCCGGTCGTGAAGGCCGCGTCGGCGAACGACGCAACCAGGCGCTCGGCGGTCAGCGCCGCGTCCTCGCGACTCGCGTCCGGCAGGAGGATGGCGAACTCGTCGCCGCCATAGCGAGCCGGGATGTCCGACGCGCGCAGCGTCCGCCGGATCAGGTCGGCGGTCCAGCGCAGGACGTCGTCGCCGAGGACATGACCGAACGTGTCGTTGACGAGCTTGAAGTCGTCGAGGTCGAGCATCAGCAGGCTGAGCGGGCGGCGTGCGCGGCGTGCCCGGACGGCCTCCTGGCCGAACCGCTCGTGGAGGTAGCGGTGGTTGTAGAAGCCGGTGAGCGGGTCGCGGTCGGCGAGTGCCCGCGCCTCCTCGTAGAGACGGGCGTTCTCGAGGGCGATCGACGCCTCGTTCGCGATCGTCCGGGCCAGGCTCAACCGTTCCGGGTCGAGATCGATCGGCAGCTTCGAGATCAGCTCGACCAGACCGATCGAGCGGCCCTTGGCGACGAGCGGCAGCATGACCAGGGCCCGGTGGCCGAGCTCGATGAGCAGGGCGGTCTCGGCCGGGTCGGCCATCGGATCGAGCGAATCGACGGCGACCGTCACCTGCTCCTCGAGGACCTGGCGTGTCGGTGGGAAGGCGCCGATGTCGAAGAACGGCTCGAGGTCCTCCGACGGCATGAGCGGGAAGTAGCCGAGACTCGCGACGCGCTCGTTGTCGCGATCCCACCACGAGATCGCGCACTCCTCGACACCCATGACCGTCGCGAGGTGGCGGGCCAGGATGTTGGCGACCTCGCGCAGGTCGAGGCTGGCGGCAAGCTCGCTGCTGACGTCGAGGAGCAACCGCAGCTCGCCGGCCAGTGCCTCGCCGCGGGCCAGGTTGCGGGCCGACTCGAGGGCCGTCGCGGCCTGGTCGGCAAGGATCGAGAGGAGTCGCAGGTCGTGGAGGTCGAACTGGTCGAGACCGAGCTTCGAGAGGGTGATCACCCCGACGACCGCGTCGTCGTAGCGCATCGGGACGACGAGCATCGATTCGTCCACGTCGTCGGTGCCGGGGATCGTCGCGCCCCGGGGATCGGCATTGGCGTCCGGGACGAGGATCGCCTCGCCGTGCTGTGCGACCCAGCCCGTGAACCCGATCCCGAACCGGGTCCGGAGGAGCTCGAAGTCGATCTCGTCGTAGGCGCCGACCCGGCCCTCGAAGGCGATGGGGACCACGAGGTCGGGCGGCTCGATGACGTAGACCCGGGCGTTGTGGTAGTCGATGATCCGGCCCGTCTCCTCGACGATCGCCCGGCCGACCGCTTCGGTGCCCTCGGCGCGGCTGAGCCGGGCCGATGCGGCCTGGAGGACCTCGAGCTGGCGGCCGAAGAGGCCCGGATCCGACAACAGTTCCGGCGCAGGCGCCGGGGCTGCGCGACGGGTCGTCGAAGGCGTCGCCCGCGTCCGGCCCACGGCCGGGCGCTGGGCGCCCGACCGGCGTGGTCGAATCGGCGAACGCGCGCTCATGGGTCCACCGTCCCACGCGCGCGCGACAGAGGCTGTCGCCCCGTGGTACCGAGCGCGCGGGCGAAACGTACCGCCGTCGCGACCCACGGCAGGACCACCGGCGCTGGTCGGGGGTGCAGCCAGGCTGCCGGTTCAGCCGGTGGAGCGGCCGGCGGCCACGACCCGCCGGACCGGTCGGGGCCGGGCGAGCGGGCGCTCGCCCCGGACCACCGGATAGCCCGCCGCGCGCCATGCCGGCACCCCGCTCGCGACCCACGAGACGTCGTCGAAGCCGGCCGATCGAAGTAGGGAGGCGGCGATGCTCGCCCGGACCCCCGACGCGCAGATCGTGACGACCGGCCGTCCGCGCGGGAGCTCCTCGAGGCGGTCCGGCAGCGAGCCGGCCGTGACATGGAGGCTGCCGGGAATGTGGCCAGCCGCGTATTCGTCGGCCTGCCGGACGTCGATGACGAGGTCTCCCGGCGTCGCGGTCCGATCTCTCGTTCCGCTCGCCGCCAGCCGGGCGGCGAGCTCGTCGACCGTCAGGCGGCCGTTCGATTCGAGCGGACCGCCACCGTCCGCCCACGTCCCGAACCCGCCCCGGAGATGGCCGACGAGATTGCCTTCGGCCCCGATCCGGAGCCCCTGCCGGGCGGCTTCGTCCCAGTCGCCGGGGTCGTCGAGGACCAGGACGAGCGGCCGGTCCGGCTCGACGACCCAGCCGAGCCAGGTTCCGAACGATGGCGCCAGCGGGATCGACAGCGAGCCGGGGGCATGGGCGACCGCGTGCGACGCCGGCGAGCGCAGGTCGAGGAGCAGGGCACCACCCGTGAGAGCCGCCCGGGTCTCGGCCAGGGACAGGGGTCGCGCCTCGGGGACGCGACCGTCGAGGAGCGGTGGGCCGGCCTGGTTCAGCGGCCGCATCCGGGCGAAGTAGCGCGGGACGGCCGGCTGGCCCCGTAGCAGCCGGCGGGCGAACGCGTCGACGTCGCTCACTCGGAGGAGGGCGTTGTGCCGTCGCTCGTAGCCGATCGTCGACGTCGGCGTGGCGGCGATGCCCGAGGCGCACAGCGAGCCGGCGCCATGGGTCGGATGGACGATCACGTGATCGTCGTGGGCGAGGATGACCTCGTGCAGCGAGCGATGCATGTCGTGGGCATAGGCGACGGCGTGCTCCGCGCCGAGGAGGTCGGTCCGGCCGACCGCGGCGACGAGCAGCGAGCCGCCGGTCAGGAGCAGCGCCGGATCGGCGCCGCGGCTCGTGTCGGCGACCGCGTACGCGACGTGCTCCGGGGTGTGGCCCGGCGTGTCGCGCGTCGTGAAGCGGAGGACGCCGACGTCGAACGTCGCGCCGTCACGGAGCGGCCGATGGTCGTGAGCAAGGCTGGCCCCGGCGCCGATGACGTGGCTCGCCCCCGTCAGGTTCGCCAGGTCGCGCCCGCCGGACACGTAGTCGTTGTGGAGGTGCGTTTCGACGACGTGGGTGATCCGGACGTCGAGCTCGCGGGCGGCGGCGAGGTAGACGTCGACGTCGCGTCGCGGATCGACGACCGCGGCAACGCCGGCCTCGTCATCGGCGATCAGCGTCGAGAGGTGGCCCAGGCCCTCGATACGGAACTGGCGGACCAGCATCGCTCCGAGCGTAGCACCCGCCACCCTCGAGGACCGGCGACAATCGGCTCGATGAAGATCGCGATCATCGGGACGCGCGGCGTACCTGCGTCATACGGCGGCTTCGAGACGTTCGCCGAGGAGCTCGGAGTCCGGCTGGTGGGCCGGGGGCACCGCGTTACGGTCTACGGCCGCCGGCACCTGATCCCGTCCGGGCTCAGCGAGCATCGCGGGATGCGCCTTCGGGTCCTGCCGACGATCCGTCACAAGTATCTCGATACTGTGGCCCACACCTTCCTGTCGGTTCTCGATGCCCTCCCCCGCCGCTTCGACGTCGTCCTGATCTGCAACAACGCCAACGCCCCGTTCGCCCTCGTCCCCCGGCTCGGCGGAGCAAAGGTCGTCCTCAACGTCGACGGCCTCGAATGGGAGCGCGGCAAGTGGAGCCGAATCGGGCGCTGGTACTACCAGCTGTGCGCCCAGATCTCGCCACGCCTGCCGATCACGCTCGTCTCGGACGCCCGGGTGATCGCCGACTACTACCGCCAGCGATTCGGTAAGCCGACAATCTACATCCCGTATGGCAGCGACGCCCGGCGGCTCGCGCCGGGCCCGACCCTCGCCCGCCTCGACCTCGAGGCCGATCGGTACATCCTCTACGTGAGCCGCCTGGAGCCCGAGAACAACGCCCACCTCGTCATCGACGCGTATCGCCGAGCCGGCGGGCTGGCGGGTCTCGGCGTCCCCCTCGTCGTCGTCGGCGACGCGCCATACGCAACGGAGTACAAGGCCGGACTCGAGGCCGCGGCGGCCAGGGAGCCGGGCGTCCTGATGCCCGGCTACATCTTCGGCGACGGCTACGCCGAGCTCCAGTCCAATGCCATGGTCTACGTCCAGGCGACGGAGGTAGGCGGGACCCACCCGGCACTTGTCGAGGCGATGGGTCGTGGCGCCGCGATCGTCGCCAACGACGTCCCGGAACATCGCGAGGTCCTCGCCGAAGCGGGACTCTATTACCGTCGGAACGATCCGTCCGATCTGGCTCTCGTCCTCGCGGCCCTGGTCCGCGATCCGGGACAGCGCGAGGGTCTCCGGTCGGCGTCTGCCGGCCGCGCCCATGCGTCGTTCTCGTGGGAGACGGTGACGCAGCGGTACGAGTCCCTCTTCAGGTCACTCGTCGGCGGTCGCGAGGCGGGAGATTCCGCTCGTGCGTTATGAAGGCGCTTCGATCTCAGGTGCGGGAGGACCGATGCTAGACTCAAAGTCACCAGGTCCGTCCGCTGACGACGTGAGTCCCAACGCCCCACCTGCCGTCGAGGAACTGTCCATTCGTGCGCCCCGCTCGTCGTTCCTGACCTTCGGCCGACCCGACATCCGCGAAAGCGAGATCGCTGAGGTCGTCGCCACGCTTCGGTCGGGATGGCTTGGTACCGGTCCGAAGACGAAGCAGTTCGAAGCCGAGTTCGCGGAGTACGTTGGCGCCCGTCACGCGATCGCCCTGAACTCCTGCACCGCAGGGCTCCACCTCAGCCTGCTCGCCCTCGGCATCGGTCCGGGAGACGAGGTCATCACCTCGGCGCTGACATTCGCGGCCTCCGTCAACGTGATTCTTCACGTCGGGGCGACGCCGGTCCTCGTCGACGTCGACCCCGAGACCCAGAACATCGATCCTGCCCTCGTCGACGCGAGCGTCACGTCGCGGACGCGGGCGCTCCTGCCCGTCCACATCGCCGGACGTCCCTGCGACATGCCTGCTCTCATCAAGATTGCCGATGAGCACGGACTCGACATCGTCGAAGACGCAGCGCATGCGACCGAGGCGTCGATCGGCGGACGCAAGATCGGCTCGATCAGCCGACTGACGGCGTTCAGTTTCTATGTGACGAAGAACCTCGTGACAGGCGAGGGAGGCATGGTCACGACGGACGACGACGAATTGGCCGATGACCTTCGGATTCGATCACTCCATGGAATGTCGCGTGACGCCTGGAAGCGCTACTCGTCGTCCGGGTTCGAGCACTACGACGTCGTCCTGCCCGGCTGGAAATACAACATGACGGACATGCAGGCCGCGCTCGGGATCCACCAGCTTCGCCGACTGGAGTCGAACCTGGCCAGGCGCGACGGCATCTGGGCGACGTACCTCGCGGAGCTGGCGGACATCCCCGGCGTCGGCCTCCCCGGGCCGTTCGATCAAGGCGTTCACGCCCGACACCTGTTCACGATCGCGGTCGATCCGGACGCGTCAGGCATCACGCGCGATCGGCTCATTCCCGAGCTCACCGACCGGAAGATCGGGACGGGCGTCCACTTTCGGGCCATCCACGCCCACTCCTACTTTGCCAAGACATTAGGCTACCAGTGGGGCAGCCTGCCGCACTCGGAGCTGATCGGCGAGCGAACGCTTTCGCTGCCACTGTCCAGCGCGCTCACCGATGACGATGTCGCCGATGTGGTGGCGGCGGTTCGTCAGGCGATTCCGTCCGCGCGGTCGTGAACACCCCGTGAGGAGGGTGTCGCGAGTCGCGGCGGATCTCGTCGCCGGGCTCGTCCTCTGGATCCCGGGCGGCGTCGGGAGTCGCCTTCGCGTCGCCTACTATCGAGCCCGTGGGGCGTCGATCGGTCGGCACGTCCGGATCGACGTTGGCGTCTCGATCGACCAGCCCGGCCGCGTCGTGATCGGCGCCGACAGCTGGATCGATCGGTTCGCGATCCTCATCGCAGGCAAGCCCGGCCAGGACCGCGAGACCCGCCATGTCGGCCTTTCGATGCCTGAGCTGGCAGGCCGCATCGTGATCGGATCGCGCTGTCACATCGGGCCATACGTCGTTCTCAGCGGGATCGGTGGGCTCCAGCTGGGC
>DASUPH010000208.1:0-10270 GCA_036276275.1 Candidatus Limnocylindrales bacterium | reverse complement strand
GACTGGCGGTCCGGCTCGCGCGCCGCGACGGCCCGCGCGACGCAGCCTCGAGCTCGGTCCCGCCGGACCACGCCGGCCCGCCGCCATTCGATTGGGCGTCCCGCCCCGAGCACTGCCGGATGGCCTGGCTGCGCGGCCTGTTCCTCGCCTGCGGCTCGCTCAGCCTGGCGGGCGGCCGGACCCACCTCGAGTTCGTCGTCGACGCGGTCGAGGCCGCGCCCCTCGCCGCCCGCCTGACCGCCGCCGGGCTGCCGGCGTCGGCGCGGATCCGTCGCCGGCGGGGCGTCGTGACGTGGAAGAACGGCGACACGATCGGGCTATTCCTGCGACGGATCGGCGCCGGGGCGACGCTCCTCGAGCTCGAGGCCCGCCAGGTCTCGCGGGCGCTGCGGGGCGACCTCAACCGGGTGATCAACGCCGAATCGGCGAACCTCCAGCGGTCCGTCGGGGCAGCCGGCCGGCAGATGGCGGCGATCACGGAGCTCACCACGACCGGCGAGCTGGCCGAGCAGCCGTACGTCGTCCGGTCGGTCGCCGAGGCCCGCCGCGAGACGCCCGAATCGACGCTCAGCGAGCTGGCCGAGCGGCTCGGCCTGCACCGATCGGCCGTCCAGCGGGCGCTGGAGCGGCTCGAGCGGCTCGCCCTCCTGCCGCCCGACGACGACCGCCGCCGTCCGCGCCGCCGTGCCGCCCGGCCTCGGCCGACCGGCGGGAACGGCCGCGAGGCGGGGTACGGTCGGCCTCTGGCATGATTCGACCGATGCGCCCCGTCGTCATTGCCGCGAACTGGAAGATGAACACGACGCCCGCCGACGCCGGGGAGCTGGCCCGGACGATCGCGGCCCGGACAAGGGTCGAGGGCGTGACGCGGGTGATCTGCCCGCCGTTCGTGTGCCTGGCCGCGGTCCGCGATGTCCTCGCGGAGAGCGACCCGACGGTCGGGGTCGGTGCTCAGGACGTCCATCACGAGCTCGCGGGGGCCTTCACCGGCGACACCTCGGCGCCGATGCTTGTCGGGCTCGCCGACTGGGTGATCATCGGCCACTCGGAGCGACGGCGGGACCACAGCGAGACCGACGAGCGGATCGGCCGGAAGCTTGTCCGGGCCGTGGAGGCCGGTCTGCGACCGATCCTCTGTGTGGGCGAACAGCTCGCCGATCGCGACGCGGGTCGGGCAATCGAGGTCGCGGAGGGCCAGCTCGGCGGATGCCTCACCGACCACGATCCGGGGCGCCTGGCCGATGCCGGCCTGGTCGTCGCCTATGAGCCGGTCTGGGCGATCGGCACGGGTCGGAACGCGCTCGGTTCGGATGCGGCGGCGATGGCCGAGGCGATCCGGGCGACGCTGGCGGACCTCGGTTGGGGCGCGGCCGCGGTCGACGTCCCCATCCTGTACGGCGGCAGCGTGACCGCGGCCAACATCGGCGAGTTCCTGGCCGAGCCGTCGATCGACGGCGCCCTCGTCGGGGGTGCCTCGCTCAAGCCCGACGAGATGGCGGGGATCGTCGCTCGGGCCGGCTTGACCGCGGCGGCGCGGCTGTCCGCGGTCCCGTGACGGTCGCGCCTCCGGGGGTCACCGACCGGCCGCGGCCGATCGTCCTCGTCGTGATCGACGGCTTCGGGATCGGCGACGCCCCGGCCGACGACGCCATCGCGAACGCGTCGATGCCGGTCTGGCACGGCCTGCTCGACCGCTGGCCTCACGCGGTCCTCGGCGCGTCGGAGGGGGCGGTCGGGCTGCCGCCAGGGCAGATGGGCAACTCCGAGGTCGGCCACCTGAATCTCGGTGCCGGCCGGCCCGTCCTCCAGGACCTGCCGCGGATCGACGCCGCGATCGCCGACGGCTCGTTCTTCGAGCGGCCGGCCCTGCTCGCCGCCTGCGCCCGAGCCGCCCGGCCGGACGGCCGGCTTCACGTCATCAGCCTGATCGGACCCGGCGGCGTCCACGCCAACGACCGGCATCTCGTGGCCCTCGCGGAGCTCGCGGCCCGGCAGGGCGTTCCGGCGCTCCGGCTCCACGCTCTCCTCGATGGCCGGGACACGCCGCCGCGGTCGGCGATCGGCTTCGTCGAGGACCTCGAACCGCGCCTGGCCGCGGCCCATCCCGACGCCCGGATCGCGACGATCGGCGGCCGCTACTTCGCGATGGACCGCGACAAGCGCTGGGAGCGGATCGCCCGCGGCTACGACGCGATCGTCCACGGGCTGGGGGAGCGGGCGCCGTCCGCGACCGCCGCGATCGAGGCGGCCTACGGCCGCGGCGAGAACGACGAGTTCGTGGCGCCGACGGTCATCGACGGCGTCGACGGCCGGGTCCGCGACGGCGACGTGATCGTCCATGCCAACTTCCGGGCCGACCGTGCCCGCCAGCTGATCCATGCTTTGGCCGATCCGGACGAGGACTTCCGCGGCTTCGACCGGGCGGCCCACGGCCCGCGCCCGGCGAACGTCCTCATCGTGACGATGACGGAATACGAGGGCGGCCTCCCGGTCGAGGTCGCATTCCCGCCGGAGGAGGTGCGCTCCCTGGCGCACGCCGCATCGGATGCGGGCTGGCGCCAGTTCCACGTCGCCGAGACGGAGAAGTACGCCCACGTCACGTACTTCTTCAACGGCGGCCGCGAGGAGCCACTGCCGGGCGAGGATCGCCGGCTCGTGCCGAGCTCGAAGGTCGCGACCTACGACCTCCAGCCGGAGATGAGCGCGCCCGGCGTCACCGATGCCCTTGTCGAGGCGATCAACTCGGATCGCTACGACCTGATCGTCGCCAACTATGCCAACCCGGACATGGTCGGTCATACGGGCGTCTGGGCGGCGACGGTCAGCGCGGTCGAGACGGTCGACGCCTGTCTGGGCCGGGTGGTCGGCACGCTCGCCGAGCTGGACGCGCGGAACGCCACCGGCGGCGGTTCGCTGCTCGCGGTCGCCGCCGACCACGGCAACGCCGACCAGATGCGAAACGAGGCCGGCGAGCCCGTCACTGCCCATTCGCTCAATCCCGTGCCACTCCTCCTGGCGGGACGGGCCGTGGAGGGCCGGCGCCTCCGCGACGGCGTCCTGGCCGACGTCGCGCCGACCCTTCTGGAGCTCGCAGGATTGCCCCGCTGGGAGGGGATGACGGGCCGGTCCCTGCTCCTGCCGGCCGCCGCCGCGGTGTCGCTCGCGACCGGTTCGGCGAGCGTCCCGTGATATCATCCGACGCCGTTCCCATCGGAGGTCGTCCCCAGTGAATCCCGCCCTGGCAATCGGCCAGATCGTCGTGAGCATCGCCCTCATCGCGGCGATCCTGCTGCAGGCCCGCGGCACGGGGCTGTCCGGCACGTTCGGCGGCGACTCGGCCGTCTACCGCAGTCGCCGCGGCGTCGAGCGCCGGCTGTGGCAGTTCACGATCGTGCTGCTGATCCTCTTCGTCATGTTCTCCCTGGCGTCGTTCCTCTTCGCGCCCAACTTCACCGCCTGAGCCCGATCGGCGGGCTCCGGGTCGCGGGTTCGGGGATGCCGCCGCCGGGACCGCCAGCCACGTTGCGATGAACCGCACCGATCGCGCCCTCATCGCGGGGCTCGTCCTCGTGCTCGCCATCGCCGCCATCGCCATCGGCGGACCCACGCTCGCGCCCCAGGGTCCCTCGACCTCGGCGTCGCCGACGATCAGCCCGCCCCAGCCGTACCGCGAGGGCGCCCTCGGCCGGCCCGCCTCGGTCAGCCCGCTCGGTGCCCGCAGCCAGGCGGATCGGGATCTTGTCGCGCTCGTCTTCGAGGGTCTCGTCACGCTCGACGCTGATGGCAGGCCCCAGCCGGCCCTCGCCCGGTCGTGGTCGGTGGATCCGACCGGGGCGGCCTGGACGTTCGAGCTCCGGGCCGATGCCCGCTGGCAGGACGGCGAGCCCGTGACGGCCGACGATGTCGTGTTCACGGTCGACACGCTCCGCGACCCCGACTACCACGGGCCGGGAGCTGGTTCGTGGCTCGGCATCGGCGCGACGGCCCTCGATTCGCACACCGTCCGGTTCGACCTCGACGACCCGTTCGCCGGCTTCCTCGAGCTCACGACCCAACCGATCGCACCCGAGCATCTCCTCGGTGAGACGCCGCCCGGGGCGATGGCCAACGACCCGTTCGGTGCTGCCCCGATCGGGTCCGGTCCGTACGCCGTCATCGAGCTCGATCGGGATCATGCGGTGCTCGAGCCGGCGGCGACGGTCGCCCCGCCCGATCTCAACCCCGACGGCGCCAGCGGCGGCCCTTCGTTCGATCCCCTCGCGACGACCCGCCCGACGGCACGCCCGAGCGGCGTCCAGCCCGGTCTCGCCCGGATCGAGATCCGCTACTTCGACACCGCCGCGGCGCTGACGACGGCGTATCGGGCGGGCGAGGTCGACGCGGTGTCGGGGCTGGCGCCCGTCGATGCCGCCGCTGTCGCCGCTCTGCCCGGGACACGGCTGGTCCGCGATCCCTCGACGACGATCGCGGCGGTCGTTCTCAACCTCCGCCCGACCCACCTCGAGTTCCGGGATCCGAAGGTCCGTCTGGCGCTCCTCGAGGCGATCGATCGGGCGGCCGTGATCGAGACCGCCTTCGGCGGGATGGCGAGTCGCGCCGACACGTTCCTGCCACCGACGTCGTGGGCGTTCAACGCGACCGCCAGCCCGGAGGTCAAGCACAACAACAGCGCCGCGGCCAAGGCGCTCAAGGCCGCCGGCTGGGTCCGCGACGCCGACGGCTGGCGGTCGCCCGAGTCGAAAAAGGCGACCCCGCTCGAACTGCTCGTCCCGGACCGGACCGCCAACCCGGCGCTATACGCGGTCGGGTCCGAGATCGCGGCCGACTGGACGGCGATCGGCTTCGTCGTCAAGGTCACCGAGATCGATCCCGCGGTCCTCGCCACCGATCACCTCCGGACCGGAGATTTCAACGCGGCGATCGTCGACATCGCCGTCGGCCACGACCCGGATCTCTATCCGCTGCTCGCGTCGTCGCAGACGCAGACCGGCGGGGCCAACGTCAGCGGGCTCCAGGACCCGGTCCTCGATCGGCTGCTTGAAACGGCCCGCAAGCCGGCTACGGAGGACGCCCGCCGGGCCGCCTTCGTCGCCCTCCAGGCCCGCCTTGCCGCCGGCACCTACGCCCTGCCGATCGTCTGGCCGGACAGCGTCGTCGCCGTTCGGGAACGGGTCCTCGGGCCCTCGATTCGGACCGTCGCGGACGGGTCGGAGCGATTCTGGGATGTGCTAACATGGCGCCTCGCTGACACCCGGTGAGCCTTTGGCGACCCGGGCGGCGTGTCGTCGCCGAGGTGGCGAAATTGGCAGACGCGCTAGCTTCAGGAGCTAGTGCCCGCAAGGGCGTATGGGTTCAAGTCCCTTCCTCGGTACCACCTCCTCCCTCTCGACACGTCGTGACGCACGGCACACCTGCCCAGGTGGCGGAATTGGTATACGCGTACGTTTGAGGGGCGTATGAGGCAACTCATCCGGGTTCAAGTCCCGGCCTGGGCACCAATCCCCGTCAATTGACCCGTGCCGCGGCGCGCGCGTACGCCCCGCCGACGGGTTCCGACATGCCCCAGCTGCATCGGTTCGACGGTCAGCACGATTGATCGCGTTCGATCCGCGGCTCGGTCACGCTCACTCGTCGCCGGATCCATGCCACAGCGGCATCGGGTGCCGCGAGGCGAGCGTCTGGCGTACCCTGCCCGCGGGCGGTTAGCTCAGTTGGTCAGAGCACCTCGCTTACACCGAGGGGGTCACTGGTTCGAGCCCAGTACCGCCCACCAGACGCCGCCGGCGGCGCTCGGCCGGGCGACTGCTAGACTGACGGTCGGGGCACAACGCTGTCACCAAACATGAGTCCGGAGAGGTGGGCATGGACAATATCGGATTGATCATCGTGATCGCGATCGTCGTCGTGATCGTGCTGTTCGTGATCGGGCTGTACAACGGCCTGGTCCAGCGGCGGCTCCGCATCGACGAGGCGTTCGCCCAGATCGAAGTCCAGCTCAAGCGCCGCCACGACCTGATCCCGAACCTCGTGAACGCCGTCAAGGGCTACATGGGCTTCGAGCAGAAGGTCCTGACGGACGTCACGAACGCCCGGGCCGCGGCAGTCGCCGCCGGCGCCCAGGGTCCTGCCGCCCAGGCCCAGGCCGAGAACGCGCTGACCGGCACCCTCCGCTCGCTGTTCGCGGTCGTGGAGAACTACCCCGAGCTCAAGGCGAACCAGAACGTCCTCGAGCTCCAGGAGTCGCTCACCACGACCGAGAACCAGATCGCCTTCAGCCGCCAGCACTACAACGCGACCGTCCTCGACTACAACACCGCGATCCAGGTCTTCCCGGCCGTTCTGATCGCCGGGATGTTCGGCTTCAGCAAGCGCGAGTTCTTCGACGCCGAGCCCGAGGCCAGCGCGGTCCCGAACGTCGATCTGTCGCTTTCCTAGGGAATCCGCGCCTGCCCTGATGCAGCGCGGCGCATAGCTTCATGGCCGAGACCTTCTACGCGCAGATCGCGGCGAATCGCCGCAACTCGTTCCTGCTCTCGCTTCTGGTCGTCCTGCTGTTCGCCGCGCTCGGGTTCGCGATCGGCTACGCGATCTCGGGCAGTGCATCGGGGGCGATCTTCGTCATGGGAGTCGCGGTCCTGTTCGGCGGCCTCGCCGCCGTGGGCTCGTACTTCGCGGGTGACTCGATCGTTCTCGGCGTCTCCGGGGCGAAGGAGGTCGACGAGACGTCCGCGCCCCAGCTGCTGAACGTCGTCCGCGAGATGGCGATCGCGGCGAACGTCCCGATGCCCAAGGTGTACGTCATCGACGACACCGCCCCGAACGCCTTCGCGACGGGTCGCGACCCGAAGCATGCGTCGGTCGCGATCACCAGCGGGCTCCTCGAGAAGCTCGACCGGGAGGAGCTCCAGGGCGTCCTCGGTCACGAGCTCTCGCACGTCCAGAACTTCGACATCCGGTTCGCGATGATCGTCGGCGTCCTCGTCGGATCGATCGCCCTGATGGCCGATTTCTTCCTGCGCTTCACGTTCTGGGGTGGCGGCCGGTCCCGGAGCAATCGGGACGGCGGCGGCGGGCTGCAGGCGATCATGTTCGTCGTCGCGATCGTCCTGTCGATCCTCGCGCCGATCGCCGCCCGGTTCGTCCAGCTCGCGGTCAACCGCCAGCGCGAGTACCTCGCCGACGCTTCGTCCGTCCAGCTGACCCGCAACCCCTACGGGCTCGAACGGGCGCTGGCGAAGATCTCGACCGACGCGGAGGTCCTCGAAGTCGCCAACCGGGCGACCCAGCACATGTATTTCACGAACCCGATCAAGAAGTTCGAGGAGCGGGCGAGCGGTCTGTTCTCGACCCATCCGGCGACCCTCGACCGGATCAACCGCCTCCGCGAGCTGACCGGCGATCAGCCGCTCGAAGGCGCGGAGGCCGCCCAACTAACGGGCCTGGACTGACGCCGCGATGGCGTCGCCGGGCGAGCCGATCTTCTTCGAGACGCCGACGCAATTGCGGCACTGGCTCGACGAGCACCACCAGACGGCCGCCGACCTGATCGTCGGGGCGTGGAAGAAGGCCACCGGCAAGCCGACGCTGACCTGGCCGGAGATCGTCGAGGAGGCGCTCTGCGTCGGCTGGATCGACAGCATCCGCCGGAGCGTGCCCGGTGACGGCTGGACGATCCGGCTCACCCCGCGCCGGAAGGGCAGCATCTGGAGCGCCGTCAACGTCGCGAAGGTGGCGGAGCTGCGGGCGGCCGGCCGGATGCGTCCGGCCGGCGAGGCGGCGGTCGCTGCGCGGCGGGCGGACCGGACGGCGATCTACTCCTTCGAGCAGGCCCGCGACCCCGTGCTCACGGCCGACGAGGAGGCCCGCTTCCGGAGGAACGAGACCGCCTGGGCCTGGTTCGCGGCCAGGTCGCCGTCGTTCCGCAAGCAGGCCCTCCACTGGGTCATCTCGGCCAAGAAGCCCGAGACACGCGAACGGCGACTGTCGACGCTGATCGCGGACTCGGCTGCAGGTCGGCCCGTCGGGCCCATGAGCTATTCGAAGGCGGACGCGCCCCCGAAATCGACCTGATTTACACCGGGTGAGCACATGCGACGAGGTCGAGTCACAGACCGGCCAGGAATGCACCGTTGGTACACCCGGTGAGCAGGAGTCGACCGAATCGGGCCCGCGGGAGGCTCCGACCGAGCCCCGCGCGACCAAACACGTCGCTTGTGTTCGTGAGGGGTAATTCCGGGCCGGATCGGGAGGTTTGAAGGCCGTTCGAGGCCCGTGGTATCCTCGGCCCCGCCGGCGGGCGACCGAGCCTGGTTGGCCATCGGGCCGAGATAGCTCAGTTGGTAGAGCACGCGACTGAAAATCGCGGTGTCGCCAGTTCGATCCTGGCTCTCGGCACCACCTGACGAGGTGGTCGCGTTCATCGAGCGGAAGTGGCTCAGTTGGTAGAGCATCACCTTGCCAAGGTGAGGGTCGCGGGTTCGAGTCCCGTCTTCCGCTCCATTTTCTTGCCCGGGGTCCGCCCCGAGCCTCTCGAGGCCGCCGCCCGCTGCCCCTTCGTCTAGTGGTAGGACAGCGGACTTTGGATCCGTGAACCGAGGTTCGAATCCTCGAGGGGCAGCCAACCTGGCGACGTGGTGAAGTGGTTCAACACGGAGGTCTGCAAAACCTCTATTCACCGGTTCGAATCCGGTCGTCGCCTCCACAATCCGAGCACCAACGAGGCCCGCTGAGAAGTCAGCGGGCTTTTCGTTTGGTCGGCAGTTTGGTCGACAGTTCGACGCGCCTCGCGGAGGGATCAAGACCAGGCCTCGTTCCGCGAGGAATCGCGCCGTCAGCGTCGCTGCGACGGGTAGCGTCGCAAAGAGAGCCGGCCAGCCCCGCAGTCCGTGACGAACGGCCCGTGGACATCTCACGCAACCGTGTGATACTCACGGAGTCGGGAGATGTAACGGAGCCCGAGGTTTCAAGATGGCCTGCCATGAGCGTGCCCGCGTCGGACGCGATGTCGCGGCGTCGCTCGACCGGCCGGCCGCGAGTCTGCCTCGATGACGCGCCTCCTGGCCAAACTCGAGGACTTCCGGCTCCTGCCGTTCTTCGTCCTGATCAGCATGGCCATCGGGATCGCGATCGGGAACCTCCTGTCGATCTCCGACTTCGCCCTCACCCCGCCCATCGACTCGATCAAGGCCATCGCCGGCGGGACCTTCGAGGCTAACGTCCCGAACCTGATCTCGCTCGGGGTGCCGATCGGGTTGTTCGCGATGATGTACCCGGCGATGACCAACATCCGGCTCGACGAGGTCGGGACCGCGGTCCGGTCGCCGCGCCAACTCGTGGTGCTGCTGGGCTTCAACTACCTGGTGGCGCCGTTCGTGATGCTGATCCTGGCCAACATCTTCGTGAGCGATCCGGAACTGCACACGGGGCTCGTGCTGTACGGCCTGGCACCATGCATCGCGATGGTGATCATCTTCACCTACCTCGCCAAGGGCAACGCCCCGATGGCGCTCGTGTTCGTGGCCCTCAACTCGGTCATCCAGATGATCCTCATCCCGGTCTACGCTCGCCTCCTGATCGGGAACGTCGAGTTCGACGTGTGGGTCGTCGCCGAGAGCGTCGTGCTCTACCTCGGCCTGCCGCTCATCCTCGGGGTGCTGACCCGCGACCTGGTGACCCGCCGCGGTGGCGAGGCGGCGATGGACCGGATCAAGCCGGGTCTGACGGCGTTGTCGATCCTCGGGCTGCTGTTCACGTTGATCGTGATGTTCGCCCTCAAGGGCGACCTGATCCTGCAGCGACCCGGCATCGTCCTGGAGATGGCGGTCCCGATGATCCTGTTCTTCATGATCATGTTCTTCGTCGTCCTGTTCGTCGGCTGGCGCCTGCGCTTCACGTACGCCGACGCGGTGGCCGTGGCGTTCAGCGCCACCGGCCGTGACTTCGAGATTGCCATCGCGATCGCGATCACCGCGTTCTCGCCGACGGTTGCCCTGGCGACCGTGGTCGGGCCGCTCATCGAGGTCCCGGTGATGCTCTTCCTGGTCTGGGCGGCGATGCGCCTGGGACCGCGCTGGTTCGGGGTCAAGCCCGGGCTGGCCGTCCCGGCCGCGGCGGTCGCGTCGTGATCGCGCGCATGGAACTCCCGATGCTGCCGGAGTTGCGGCTGGCCATCCAGGCGCCAGCCGTCAGCGAGGTCGCGGCGACCGCGGCGCTTCTGGGCGACCCGGTCCGGGCGGGGATCCTCGCCATCCTCGGGTCCGGTCCGCATTGC
>DASUPH010000207.1:0-8000 GCA_036276275.1 Candidatus Limnocylindrales bacterium | reverse complement strand
TCATCGTGATGCTGACCCTCACGGCGGTCCTCAACGTCCTCGCGATCGTGCTTCGCAACCGGCTTGCCCGGAACATCCAGTGGTAGAGGAGAGCTCCGTGAATGCGTCCGCGACCGAAGCACCGCCGCAGCCCGGCGCCGGCGCGGATCACCAGCCGCAGCCCAACCCGATCCGAATTCATACGACCGTCGAGCCGGATGCGGCCTCGGTCCCGGTCGTCGAACGCGAGATCGCCCTCGAGCTCAAGGGCGTGTCGTGCTGGTACGGCACGTTCCAGGTGGTCCGCGAAGTCTCGATGACCGTCGCCCGACGCGAGGTCACTGCCCTCATCGGCCCGTCCGGATCCGGCAAGTCCACCGTCCTCCGAACGATCAACCGGAGGAACGACCTCGTTTCGACCTTCCGGATCGAGGGCACGATCCTGCTCGAGAACCAGGACCTGTATGCCGACGGCGTCGACGCCGTCGAGCTCCGCCGGCGGGTCGGGATGGTCTTCCAGAAGCCGAATCCGTTCCCCAAGTCGATCTTCGACAACGTCGCGTTCGGCGCGAGGATCAACGGCTACCAGGGCAACATCGGCGAGCTCGTCGAGCAGAGCCTCCGGCGTGCGGCCCTGTGGGACGAGGTCAAGGACAAGCTCAAGCAGAGCGGCCTGTCACTCTCGGGTGGCCAGCAGCAGCGCCTGTGCATCGCCCGGGCGATCGCCACCGAGCCCGAGGTGATCCTGATGGACGAGCCGTGCTCGGCCCTCGACCCGCGGGCGACCCTCCAGATCGAGGAGCTGATGGCGGATCTCAAGACGCGGTATACGATCGTGATCGTGACCCACAACATGCAGCAGGCTGCCCGCGCCTCCGATCGGACGGCGTTCCTGACGATGGGCGACGACCGCGCCGGATACGTGGTCGAGCAAGGCAGGACCGTGGACATCTTCACGAACCCGAAGAACCGGCTGACCGAGGACTACGTCTCTGGGCGGTTCGGATGAGCGGTTCCAGGACGAGGGCGGACCGATGACCAGCGACCCATCGCCGAACACGTCGGATCGAACCGAGGCTTCGCAGGCCGTCGCCGAGGCCTTGACCGTGGCGGCCGAGGCCGTCGCCCACATGAATGAGACGCATCCGTCCCGACACGGTCTCGATCACGAGATGCGCGAGGTCAAGGACGGGATCCTGCGCATGGGCTCGCTCGTCGAGGAGGCGATCCGGGCAGCCATGGCCGCCCTCGTCGCCCACGACGCGGAGTCCGCGCTCGCCGTGATCCTGGCCGACAGCCGGATCAACGAGATGCAGCGTGAGGTGTCGGGGCTGATCACCCGGACGATCGCGACCCAGGGACCGGTCGCCCGTGACCTCCGCTTCCTGCTCGCGCTGGACCACGTCGGCTACGAGCTGGAGCGGATGGGCGACCACGCGGCATCGGTGGCGAAGCAGGTCCGCAAGCTCGCCCCGGAGCCGCCCCTCAAGCGCTACGTCGACCTGCCGGCGATGGGTGAGCTGGCGGCCACGCTCGTCGGCGGCATCCTCCGGGCGCTCGTCGACGTCGACGTCGAGGCGGCCCGCACGGTCGCCGCCCGCGACGACGAGATCGATGCCCTGTACCACCGGACGTTCGACGAGGTCGTCGAGCTGATGCGGGCCGACCCGGGCAACGTCGAGCGCGGGACGCGGATCCTCTTCGCGTCGCACTACGTCGAGCGGATCGGCGATCGCGTCACGAACATCGCCGAGGACGTCGTGTTCCTCGCGAGCGGCGAGATCGAGGACCTGAACCCGTGACGGTGGTTGCAAGGCCAGCCCGGGTTCTTGTGCTTTGCACCGGCAACTCGTGTCGCTCGATCATGGCGGAGGCGCTCTTCCGTCAGCTCGGTGGGGCGCGCGTCGCGGTCGAATCGGCGGGGAGCCGGCCGGCGGGCGCGGTGAACCCCCTGACCGAGCGCGTCCTCGACGAGGCGGGCATCGATCATGGCTGGGCCCGCTCGAAATCGATGACGGAATTCCTCGATCGCGAGTTCGACCATGTCCTGACGGTCTGCGACGACGCCGCCGAAGCGTGCCCGAACTTCCCGGGGCCGGCCCGCCGGACCCATTGGAGCATCCCCGACCCGGCGCTGGCGACGGGCACGCTCGACGAGCGCCTGGCCGTCTACCGGGCGACGCTGGCGGACCTCCGCGGGCGGATCGAGGGGTTCCTCGCTACCCTCGACGGGTGAGTCCGTCGAATCGCCCGCCCGCCGCGAACGAGCTGTATCTCCTCCGTCACGCCCACGCCGGCGATCCCGAAGGCTGGGCCGGTGACGACGCAGCCCGACCCCTGAGCCCCAAGGGCGAGGGTCAGGCCGATCGGCTCGGCGTGCTCCTCGCCGGCGTCGGCTTCCGGCCCAACGCGATCGTCAGCTCGCCGAAGCTCCGCGCCCGGCAGACCGCCGAGATCGTCGCCGGACACCTGGGCGTCGAGGTCCGGCTCGACGATCGACTCGGCGGCGGTTTCGACGCGACGACCGTCGACGGGATCCTGTCGGATCTCGGCGGCCCGGCCCGGACGATCCTCGTCGGCCACGACCCCGACTTCAGCGAGCTCCTGGCCTGGCTCGCCCGCGCCGACGGCCTGACGATGAAGAAAGGCGCCCTCGCCCGCGTCGATGTCCGTGGTCCGGTCGCAGCGGGACAGGGGACCCTGCGCTGGCTGGTTCCGCCGGATCTCCTCCAGGATCGCCGCGGCTGATCCATTGATCCGCCGGGGACCAGTCGGATCAGTCGAGGATCAGTCGGGGCGAGCCGGCACCGGCCGCGGCCGGGACGCCGAACGGCGGAGGGCGCCTGCCGGGATGACCTGTGGCGCGCCGCTCATCTCGCCGGCCATGGCCCGGAGTCGCTCCGCAGCCGCCGGCACGAGGCGGTAGAAGATCGACGTCCCCTGCCGCTCGGAGTCGATCACGCCCGCATCGCGGAGGATCCTGAGATGGTGCGAGACGGTCGGCTGGCCGACGTCGCAGCACGAGGTGAAGTCGCACGCGCAGACCTCGCTCGTCCCCATCAGCTCGCGGACAATCGCGAGCCGCGTCGGATGTCCCAGCGCCTGGAACAGCTGGACGTCGGGGTCGAGGAGGGTCGTCTTCGTTCGTGCCATGGGCGCCATCGTATCGACATACGTCTATATTGACAAGTATCAATATTGTTCGGTAGAGTGGCTGCGACAGACCAAACGACGAAAGGAGCCCCCGATGCACCCCGACGACAGGAACCTGTTGACCGACGTGAACGTTGCCGCCTGGATGATCGGCGGCGGCCTGCGTGGCGAGACCCAGGCGATGGCGCGCGAGCGCGCGCACCTGCTCGCCTTCCGTGAAGATCAGCGCCGGACGCGAGTCGGCCTGATCGATCGGCTGCGCTCATTCACCCGCCCCAAGGCGACCGAGGCCGACCTCGTCTGCTGCGGCGCCTGACCCCAGGCGGCCTTGCCGCTCTCACGATCCGCGCGTTCTCGACGCGCCCGAACCCGGAGGACCCGATGCTCGACCAGGACCAGATCCACGACGAGGTCCGCGCACGCTATGCGGAGGCCGCCCTTGCCGCAGGCGCGCAACGGACCGATTCGAGCGCGAAGGCATCCTGCTGCGGCCCGGACGGCTCGACCGCGTTCGGCGAGCTCCTCTATGACGCCAGCGACCGAGCCGACCTGCCCGAGGCGGCGATCCTCGCCAGCCTGGGGTGCGGCAACCCGATCGCGGTGGCGGAGCTCCGGCCGGGCGAGCGGGTGCTCGATCTCGGATCCGGCGGCGGGATCGACGTGATCCTCTCGGCCCGCCGAGTCGGACCCACCGGTCGCGCGTTCGGCGTCGACATGACCGACGAGATGCTCGCCCTCGGGGTCCGCAATGCGGCCGAGGCGGGCGTCGACAATGTCGAGTTCGTTCGCGGCACGATCGAATCGATCCCCCTCCCCGCATCGACGATCGATGTCGTCATCAGCAATTGCGTGATCAACCTGGCGGCCGACAAGGCCGCCGTCTTCCGGGAGATCGCCCGGGTCCTGCGGCCGGGCGGGCGGGTCGGCGTGAGCGACGTCGTCGCCGACGACGGGCTGTCCCCGGACCAGCGGGCCGAGCGTGGCAACTACAGCGGCTGCATCGCCGGTGCCCTGTCCTTCGGCGAGTACCGGACGGGACTGGCGGCAGTCGGGCTGACGGACATCGACATCACGCCGACCCACGCGGTCGCCGACGGCCTGTTCGGGGCGATCGTCAAGGCGACGAAGCCGCTCGAGGCGCCGGCCGCCGGGACCCTGCCGGCGATGCCGGACCTGCGGACCTCGCTGCCGGTCTTCGAGGCTTCGGGCTGTGGCTGCGGCGCCGAGGGCTGCTGCTGACGACCCCTCCGTCCCATGCGACGGATGTCCATGCAGCACACGACCCTCGTCGATGTCGACGGGGGTCGTTCTTCGTCCAGATTGCAGTTCGACCCCACCAACCGACCCAGGAGATGTCTTCGATGCAGCCGATTGCCGCCTACTACGTGTACATCGCGGACGATCTCGCCCGCGAGAGCCGCAAGACGCCGTACCAGGTCGTCGCCGCCCGGTCCAGCCTGCCCCGCCGGATCGTCGCCGCCCTGAGCTCCGTCGTTCGCCCGATCCGGCGGTCCGCCTCGCAGCACGCCTGACCCGGCGCGGCCGCGTCGGCGGTCGTCGCTCAGCGGGTCGCGACCGGCTCGTCGGCCTCGTCGGCGCTGGCCGGGAACGGCAACGCGATCGGATCGGTCGCCAGACGGCTTCGACCCTGCGCGTCGAACCGATCGAGACCGAGATCGGTCACGTCGACGACGTCCGTCCGGCCGTGGATCGCGAGATCCGCGGCGACGCGGGCGACGCCCGGTCCCCACATCATCCCGTGCCCGCCGGCGGACGCGACCGTCAGGCCGTCGATCCTCCGGCCGCCGGCATCGATCCCCGGTCCGAGGATCGGCAGGTGGTCCGGCGTGAAGTCGATCGTCGCCACCCAGATCTTCCGGAGCCCGAGCCCGCGGGTCAGCGGCACGAACGCGGCGAGGCGCTCGCGCATCTCCTCGTACATCTGCCAGTCGATCGTGCGGGCCTCGCCCGGTCGGTCGTTCGGGTCGCTCCAGCCGAAGAGCAGACCACCCTCCTCGAGCCGCCAGTAGAGGCCGGCGCCGATGTCGAAGACCATCGGCTGGCGCTCGACCGCGAACGCGTCGTGCGGTTCGAGGACGGCCACGGTGTGACGGACCGCGCCGGCCGGGATCCGGACGCCCGCCAGCCGCCCGACGGCCCGCAATCCGGGTCCGCCGGTCAGGATCACCCGCTTCGTGGCGATCGCGCCTGACGAGGTCTCCACGCCGACGACCCGCAACCCGCCGTCGGGGAGCGGCTCGGTCCGGAGCCCGGTGAAGGCGGTCCGCTCGCGGAGGTCGACCCCCGCCTGCTGAATCGCGAGCGAATAGGCGCGAACGTTCCGGGGCGGATCGATGTGGCCGTCGGTCGCGACGAAGCTGCCGCCGCGGTGGCCATCCGGGGCGAGCGTCGGGTCGAGAGCTGCCGCCTCGGTGGCGCTCAGCCAGCGCACGTCCAATCCCTCGGCCTGCTGCATGACGACGCGCTCCCGACCAGCCCGCTCGTCCTCGTCGGTCACCGCCAGGATCAGGTAGCCGAGCTCCCGGAAGCCCGAATCGGTCCCGATCTCGACCGGCTGGCTCCGGTAGAAGTCGATCGACCAGCGGCCGAGGGCGACGGTCGTCGGCGTGCCGCCCTGGGCCCGGACGATGCCGGCGGCACGGCTGCTGGCGCCCTGACCGACGAGACCCTGTTCGAGGACGACCACGCGCCCCGCGCCGTCCCGCTTCGCGAAGTAGCTCGCCCAGCCACCGACGGTGCCCGCCCCGATCACGACCAGGTCGGCCGCGTCCGTGCCGCTCATGGCCGGAGGATAGGCCCATGGCCACGACCCGGTGGCGGGCCGTCGCGCCGGGCGGGCGGTCTCGATCGGCGGGATCAGCCGTCGAGGGCGGCCGCCTCGACGCAGATCGCGCTCACGCCGAGGCGCACGAGCCGGGCGAATGTCGAGCGGCGGCGGACCGTCCACGAGGCGACCTCCAGCTCGGCGGTTCGGGCGCGGGCCAGGGCGGAGGCGTCCACGGCGTGCCACTCGAAGGAGACGGTCTGACACCCGAGCCCCACCGCCGTCGCGATCGTGGCCGGTGACGAATCCCATGCGTTCAGCCAGCGCGGCCAGGTCGGCGCGAGACCGCGCATCCGCTCGAGCGTTGCCGGCTCGAACGAGGAGATGACGGCCCGCTCGAGGCCTGGGCCGCGGCCGCCGACGAGGACCTCGAACGCCGCGCGTCCGGGGTCGTCCTTCAGCTCCACGTTGAGGAAGGCGCGGCGCGGCAGCGCCGCGAGCACGTCGGCGAGGGTCGGCACGCCGACCGCCTCGAGGTCCTCCACGGACATCTCCGCGACCCGCCGATCGATCCCGTGGACCCGCTTCAGCGAGTCATCGTGGTAGCAGACCGGCACGCCACCACGCGCGGCCCGGACATCGAACTCCAGGCCGTCGCAGCCCGGCACGGCGAGCGCCGCGAGAAACGCGGCCAGGGTGTTCTCGGGCGCGTGGCGCCAGTCGCCACGATGGGCGAGCCGGAGGGCGCGGCGCGAACCGAGCGAGGAGGCGGCCATCGACCCCTACCCGACGACGAGCCGGGCGGTCAGTCCCAGGTGGTCCGAGGGATAGAGCCCGGGATCGCCGACGGCCGGCCGATCGAAGGCCAGCCGGCAGGATTCGACCACCACCGCATCTCGGAGCCAGATGTAGTCGAGACATCCCGGCTCGCCGTCGTCGTCCTTGGCCGGCGCCTCGAGCCCCGACGGCCACGTGACGTCGGGCTCGCGGCCGTTCGCTTCGAGGAATGCCGAGCGATAGCCCGCCCCTGTCATGCGGGCGTATGCCGGCTCGACCGGCTCGGCGTTGAAATCGCCCATGACGATCCGGGCGTCGGCGGCCGGCGCAGCCGCCAGCCAGTCCAGGAGCAGGGATGTCTGCTCGTCCCGCGCTTGCCGGTCGGCCGGGACGTGGTGGAGATGGGTCGCTGCAACGACGACCGTCACCCCGCCCGGCAGGTCGAGCCGGGCCCGGACCGCCGATCGCCCCATCCCCAGGTCCAGTCGCTCGACGTCTGACGCGGCCAGCGGCGAGCGGACGAGCATCGCGTTGCCGTACTCGGGGCGGCCGGCCCAGCCGCGACTGCTCTCGTAGCGTCCCTCGCCCGCCGCCCCGATGAGCCGATCCTGCTGCAGGACGTAGACGACCTCCTGGAGCCCGAGCACGTCGGGCTGGAGGGCGGCCATGTCGGCCAGGATCAGGGGGAGGCGCTCGTCCCAGCGGTCCGCCAGGTTGCGAATGTTGAGCGTCGCGACGTGGAAGCGGTCCATCCCGCTCAGTTTGACGTTTCGATGCCGGGTGGGAGGGGCAGGGCAAACGTGAACGTCGAGCCACTCCCCTCCTCCGACTCGACCCAGATCCGGCCGCCGTGCTGGCCGATCACATGGCGGGCGATCGCGAGCCCCAGGCCCGTCCCGCCGCCCCGGACGCGAACGCGATCGACCTTGTAGAAGCGTTCGAAGATCCGGCCCTGGTCGGCCTTCGAGATCCCGACGCCGTGGTCCTGGACCGACACGCGGATCTCGTCGTCGACGACCCGGACGGACACGACGACGGTTGCACGCTCGTCGTCCTCGGCGTCGCCCCGGTTGCCGAACTTCAGGGCGTTGTGGAGGAGGTTGACGACGACCTGACCGAGCCGCGCCTCGTCGCCGCGGACCGGCGGCAAGGGCTCGGCCACATCGACCACGAGCCGCAGGCCCTGCCGCTCGGCAAACAGGCGGAGCCGCTCGGCGGCTTCGGCGGCCACGCGCCCGAGATCGACGTCGTCGAGGAGCACGAGCGGCCCGCCGCTCTCGATCCGGCTCGATGATCGTCGCCCTGA
>DASUPH010000206.1:0-3950 GCA_036276275.1 Candidatus Limnocylindrales bacterium | reverse complement strand
GGGTACAGGTCCCGCGCGTCGCTCAGCGTGATGTCACGGGCGCCGGCCGGCGCGCGCCGGAGACCCCGACGTGGTCGGCGATCCAGAGCGAGAACGCAAGCCGGCGGTGGGCTTCGCTGGTCGGCCGGTCCGGGGTGCCCTTGACGACCGCGTCGAGCTCCAGCAGGCCGTCGATCGCGGCGATCAGCTCGTCCGGCTGCCAGCGCCGAGCCTGCGTCGCGAGCCGCTCCATCCGATAGAGGCTGTTGATCTTCATCGCGCGGCCGACCTCGGCCAGGCTTCGGGAGCTCGGCATCCGGTCGAGCAGCTCGAGCAGTTCGCGGACCCGGCGATGGAGGACGACGACGATCACCTGCTCCGGCATCGTCTGGACCAGGGCCTCGAAGAGCGCCATCGCCCGCGCCCCGTCGCGTTCGGCGACGGCATCGGCGAGGGCCCAGGCGGAGCCGGGGACCGCCTCGGCGACGAGCGCCCGGACGTCGTCGACCGACACGAGCGCAGCCGGTCGATACAGGGCGAGCTTGTCGAGCTCCATCGCCGCTCGCCTGGTTTGGTCCCGGCGCTCGGCGTCGCCCTCGCGAACGAAGCCACCGATCCGGGTCGCGAGCTCCTTCGCCGCGCCGGGCGCCAGCCGGACGTCGCGGTCACGGGCCTCGCTGTCGATCCAGGCGGCGAGCGCCCCTTCCTTCGGGCTCTCGAACCGGCGGACCGCACCGCCGGCGGTCCGGATCGCCTCGGCGAGCTTCTTCTGGCCCGGCTCCTTGGCGCCGCTCTGCGCCGCCTCCACGAAGACGAGGGCATTGCCCGGCGCGACGAGCGGGATGAGCGCGATGAGCGCGTCGCGATCCTCGTTCTTCACGGCCAGGGCGCCGGGGTTGGCGACGACCGCAATCGTTCCGCCGCCGAACATCACCGGCGTCGCGACCCGACCATGGATCTCGCCGATCAGGCTCGTCGCATCGTTCTTCGAGCCGCGCAGGTCCCAGCGCTCGATCGGCTCACCGCCGTCGGCGAGAGCGACAGCGAATTGGCCGATCGCCCGGTTGACCATCAGGTCGTCGTCGCCGAAGAAGTAGGCGAGGGGAGCGGTCATCCGCCCGATGGTATCCCGCAACTGAAGGCGAAGGTCGGCGGTGCGAGGAGGGTGGGCTTCGCGGCTCTGGACCCGAGGGTGAGCGCCACTGCACCCGCGTCGGTCGCTGCGACCCGGCGCGCCCCGGTCGTTGAGACGGCAATCGCGCCAGCCGGATCGATCGACACCTCGACGGTGCCGTCGGTATCGGTCCGGAGGACCCTGGCGCCGGTTCCCGACAGGCGCTCGATCGTCGACCGGGCGGGGTGGCCGTACGGGTTGCCGGCACCGGCCGAGACGATCGCGACCGCCGGCCGAACGGCGTCGAGGAAGGCCGGGGTCGAGGCCGTCGCACTGCCGTGGTGAGCGACTTTCAGGACGTCGATCGGCGGCAGGCCGCGCGCCACCAGAACCGGATCGACGTCGTCCTCGACGTCCCCGGTGAGCAGGAAGCGTCGCCCGGCGACCTCGCCCAGGAGGACGATCGAGACGTCGTTGATCCCTCGCCCGGCGTCGGGTGGCTCGCGCGGAACGCGGCCCGGATCGGGCCAGAGGACGTGGAAGCGGACCTCGTCGAGGGTGATCTGCGCGCCGGTCGCGAGCGTCGCGTGGGGAGGCGCCGCGCGACCCACGAGGTCGCGCGCGAACGCCGCGTACCCGGGACCGGGCCCGCGCATCCCGGTCTCGTAGATCCGCCCGATCCGGTACCGCTCCAGCAGGAGCGGCATCCCGGCCACGTGGTCTTCGTGGGGATGGGTCAGGACCAGGATGTCGATCCGGCGGTCCCACGGCGGCAGTCGCCGATCCAGCTCGACGAGAAGCCGGTCGGGATCGGGTCCGCCGTCGATCAGCATCCGCGCTCCTCGACCTCCCTCGACCAGGATCGAATCTCCCTGGCCGACGTCGAGGACGGTGATCCGGGTGGACCCGTCGGCACGGTGAGCCGCGGCCAGCCCGAGCGACCCGACGGCGATCGCCAGGGCGACCGCGGCCAACCGGCCGAACCGGGGCGGGGCGGGCTTCGGCTGTTGACGGCCCCCGGCCCGTTCGCTCGGTGGCTTGATGCGCGCCCTCCGAACCGGCCCCCGACGAGGTCGGCCGGCAACCGCGATGACGGCGAACGGGATGCCGGCGGCCGCGAGGGCCGCGAGGATCGTCCAGGGCGGGGCGAGCGTGACGCTCGCGAAGGGCAGCGCCGCCCCGGCCCGGATGACCGTGCACATCGCGGTGAGCAGCGCCCATGCGGGCAACCCGGCGAGGGTTGCGACGATGGCCGGACCTCCCGCAAGCGCGACAGCGCCGCCCAGAAGGGCGATGAGGGCGGCCGCCATCGCGGGTGCGACGAGCGGCACGATGAGCAGATTGATCGCCGGTGAGATGATCGCGAGACGGCCGAAGGCGAGGAGGACGACCGGAAGCGTCGCCGCCTGGGCGGCCAGGGAGACCGCAAGGGACTCGACCAGCCAGGTCGGCAGACGGCCGCCGCCGACGCGACCGAGGCCCGTCTGGAGGCGATTGGCCCACGCCAGGATCCCGGCGGTCGCCAGCGACGACAGCTGGAAGCCCGCATCGGAGACGAGACCGGGGTCGGCGATCAGGAGGAGCGCGGCGGCCCAGCCGAGCGCGGCCGCCGCCCGGCCGGCGCGCCCGGTCTCACGCGCGAGCAGGACCACGCCTGCCATGGCGGCCGCCCGGACGACCGACGCGGACGCTCCGGCGAACAGGACGTACGCGACGATCGCGACGACCAGGACGATCGATCGCCGGCGACGCCCAAACCGCCCCAGGAGGGCGGCGACGGTGGCGGCCACGATCGCGATGTTCCAGCCCGAGATCGCGACGACGTGACTCGCACCGACGGTGGTGAAGTCGGCGGCGAGGTCGCGGTCGACTCGGTCGCGAAGGCCGATGACGATCCCCGCGGCGAGGCCCGCTTCGGGCTCCGGGATCGCGGCCGCGAGCGCCGCTCCGGCCGCCCGGCGCACGCGCTCGAGCGACGGTGGCTCCGGTTCGCCACTCTGGGCGAGCGCGAGAGAGCGCGAGCGGAGCGTTCCATCGACCCCGATCCGGCGAAGGTACTCGCCGTACGGACCGTCCGGCGGCGGCTCGATCGACCCTTCCACCGTGACGCGGTTGGCGGGCTCGATCGGCGGATAACGCGGCAACGTGGCGGCCACGACCAGCTCGGCCGGCGGGTTCGGTTCGGTGATGAGGAGGCGGAGCGTCGCGACCTGTTGCCCGTCGCGAGCCGGCGAGATCGTCTCGACCGTCGCGGTCCACGGGCCACGGCCCTCCGGCAGGCGGCTCGATGCCGCGGTCAGGTCGTCCGCGGGCAACGCGAGCAGGCGCACTCCGATCAGCAGCCCGCCGGCGGCCACCGCTGCGCCACAGCGCCCGAGATCCCGTGATGACGGGCGCCCTTCTCCGCGGGCGCCGACCGCTGCACAGGCGAGGCCGGCCGCCACAACGGCGACGACGATCGAGCCGACCTGGGGAGCCGCGAGGCTGGCCAGGATCGATCCGATCGCCAGCCAGCCGCTCGCCGTCACCGGTCCATCTCGCGAACGTGCCGTCTCAGTGGACGACGACGAGGTCCTTGATCTTGTCGAACGTCGCCGCCCCGACGACCTTGCGCGATCGGAGGTCGTCGACGCTCGCGAACGGTTTCTCCTCGCGCGCGGCGATGATCTTGTTCGCGGTCACGGGCCCGACGCCCGGCAGGCCATCGAGCTCAGCCGCGGTCGCCCGGTTGAGGTCGATCGGGCCGCCGGCGGGTCCCGCGCCGGACGAGCCAGAGCCCGGAGCGACCGGAGTCGCGCCGGCGTCGTCGCGCGACGGCACGACGATCTGGTCGCCATCGCCCAGGAGAGCGGCGAGG
>DASUPH010000205.1:0-11023 GCA_036276275.1 Candidatus Limnocylindrales bacterium | reverse complement strand
CGAGGCTAGCAGCCGCCGCGGCGGCCCATGCCGCGGTTCCCGGCGACGGGCCGGACGGCCCGAACTGGATACACTTGGCGCGTGACTGAGCTGACCGAGGGCGCCGTCGTCGCCCGCGTCCCATCCCTCGTCGACGAACGGCTGCAGGTCGTGGGCCGGCGCGAGCCCGTCACCGTCCGGCCCGGCAC
Source organism: Candidatus Limnocylindrales bacterium (assembly GCA_036276275.1). GTDB lineage: Bacteria > Chloroflexota > Limnocylindria > Limnocylindrales > CSP1-4 > CF-46. Next base: position 10,835 of record DASUPH010000205.1, on the reverse strand, counting down.
GAGCCTTGCCGACTGCATCGCCGAGATCCAGCGGACGGGGACCGGCGATTCCGTCTTCGTCGTCGATGCCCAGGGTCGCCTGGCCGGCGTCCTGACCGAGCGCGACATCTTCGCCCGCCTCGTCGGTGGGGACGTCGCGGAGATCGACCTGGACGAGCCGGTCGAGACGCTGATGACGACGAAGCCGCACCATCTCCATCTCGAGGAGACGGTCCGCGACGCGATCGCCCTGATGCAGACCGGTCGCTACCGGAACGTCCCCCTGCTCGACGACCACGACAAGCTGATGGGCGTCGTGCGGCCCCAGGACATCCTGAAGTACCTCGCCGAGTCGTTCCCCGAGGAGCTCCTCAACCTGCCGCCGCGTCCGCACCAGACGATGCGTCGAGCCGAGGGGGGCTGACCCGGATGACGACGACCCGCGAGGTCGAGGCGGACCTCCAGGAGCTCGATCGCGTCACGATCCGCTTCGCCGGCGACTCCGGCGACGGGATGCAGCTCACGGGAACCCAGTTCACCCGAACCGCGGCGGTCTACGGCAACGATATCAGCACGCTGCCCGACTTCCCGGCCGAGATCCGCGCCCCGGCGGGCTCCCTGCCCGGCGTCTCCGGCTTCCAGATCAGCTTCAGCTCGAGCGACATCCACACGCCCGGCGACCAGCCCGACGTCCTCGTCGCGATGAACCCGGCGGCACTCAAGACCAACGTCGGCGACCTGCCGGCAGGCGGTGCCCTGATCGTGAACAGCGACGCGTTCACCGCGGCCAACCTGAGCAAGGCGGGCTACGCGGCGAGTCCGCTGACCGATGGCTCCCTCAAGCAGTACGCGCTCTTCGAGATCCCGATCTCGACGCTCAACGAACGGTCCCTCGACGGGCTCGACATGACGAGCAAGCAGAAGGACCTGACGAAGAACTTCTTCGCCCTCGGGATCATGTTCTGGTTGTATGGCCGGGACTTCGACGGGACGATCCGCTGGATCGAGGACAAGTTCGGCAAGCGGCCGGTCGTTGCCGAGGCCAACACGCGCGCCCTCAAGGCTGGCTACGCGTTTGGCGAGACGACCGAGATCTTCCACACCCACTACCGTGTCGCGCCGGCCCACCTGCCGCCCGGGACCTACCGCAACATCACCGGCAACGAGGCCACGGCCCTCGGGATGCTCGCGGCATCCAGGCTCGCCGACCGGCCCTTGTTCTACGGCTCGTACCCGATCACGCCGGCCTCGGACATCCTCCACCAGCTCTCGGGTTACAAGAACTTCGGGGTCAAGACGTTCCAGGCCGAGGACGAGATCGCGGCGATCGGGGCGGCGATCGGGGCGGCCTACGGCGGGGCGATGGGCCTGACGGCGTCGTCAGGCCCCGGCATCGCCCTGAAGTCCGAGGCTCTCGGGCTCGCGGTCATGGTCGAGCTGCCGCTCGTCGTGATCGACGTCCAGCGGGCCGGACCGTCGACCGGGATGCCGACGAAGACCGAGCAGGCAGACCTCCTCCAGGTGCTGTTCGGGCGGAACAGCGACTCGCCCCTGCCGGTCGTCGCGCCGGCCACGCCCGGCGAGTGCTTCGATCTCGCGATCGAGGCCTGGCGGATCGCCCTGAAGTACGTGACCCCCGTCGTCTACCTCTCGGACGCCTTCCTCGCCACGGGCGCGGAGCCGTGGAAGATCCCGTCCGTCGATGAGCTGCCGGATATCTCGGTCTCGAACTGGAAGGACAAGGAGACGTTCCACCCGTACGAGCGAGACCCCAAGACGCTCGCCCGGAAGTGGGCCGTCCCGGGAACCCCGGGTCTCGAGCACCGGATCGGCGGGCTGGAGAAGGCCGACATCACCGGCAACGTGAGCTACGACCCGGAGAACCACCACCGGATGCAGCTCCTGCGCCAGGCGAAGGTCGCCCGGATGGCCGACGACATCGCCCCGCTCGACATCTTCGGACCGGACCGCGGCGAGCTCCTCATCCTCGGCTGGGGCTCGACCTACGGCGCGATCCGGAGCGCCGTCGAGCGACTCCACGGCCAGGGCCGGAGCGTCGCCCATGCCCATCTCCGCCACCTGAACCCGTTCCCGGCCAACACCGAGAAGGTCCTCCGGAGCTACCGCCGGGTGCTGATCCCGGAAATGAATCTCGGTCAGCTCCTGATGCTGATCCGGAGCCAGTTCCTGATCGACGCCGAAGGCTACGACCGGGTTCGCGGCCGGCCGTTCCGGATCGCCGAGATCGTCGAGCAGGCAGAGCGAATCCTCGGGGTGCCGGAATGACGGAGCCAACGAAGGCGGCCACGCCGATGCCGCCCGCCCAGGCGCAGCCCGGCCTGAGCCCGGAGAACGCCGAGATCCTGCGCCTCACGCGCAAGGACTTCGTGTCCGATCAGGAGGTCCGCTGGTGCCCGGGCTGCGGCGACTACTCGATCCTCGCCCAGACCCAGAAGCAGATGCCGGACTTCGGCGTCCCGAAGGAGAACATCGTGTTCATCTCCGGGATCGGCTGCTCCGGTCGCCTGCCCTACTACATGAACACGTACGGCTTCCACACGATCCACGGCCGGGCGCCGACCCTCGCCACGGGGCTCAAGGCCGCCCGCCCGGAGCTGATGGTGTGGGTGATCACCGGTGACGGCGACGCCCTGTCGATCGGCGGCAACCACGTCCTCCACTCGATGCGGCGGAACGTCGACATCACGATGGTGATGTTCAACAACCGGATCTACGGCCTGACGAAGGGCCAGGCGAGCCCGACGTCGGAGTTCGGCAAGAAGACGAAGTCGACGCCGGCCGGGACGGTCGACACGCCGATCATGCCGCTGACCGTCGCCCTCGCGGCCGAGGCGTCGTTCGTCGCCCGGTCCGTCGACACCCACACGGAGCATCTCCAGCAGACCCTCCAGCGGGCCGGGATGCACCACGGCTCGACCTTTGTCGAGGTCCTCCAGAACTGCAACATCTTCAACGACGGCGCGTGGCGAGACTTCACCGATCGCGAGGTCCGCGAGGATCGGATGCTCGTGCTCGAGCACGGCAAGCCGATGATCTTCGGCAAGGACCGCGACAAGGGGATTCGCCTCGCCGGTCTCCACCCGGAGGTCGTCACGATCGGCGAGAACGGGGTGACCGAGGCGGACCTCCTGGTCCACGACGAGCAGGCCGAGGAGCCCTATCTCGCCCTCATGCTGTCGCGGATGTTCTGGCCCGACTACCCGGTCCCGGTCGGCGTCCTCCGGGCGGTGCCGCGGCCGACGCACGACCAGCTGATCCAGCAGCAGATCACCGCCGCCGTCTCGGCGTCGGGTGCCGGCGACCTGGCGGCCGTCCTCGCCTCGGGCGAGACCTGGACCGTCGAGTAGCGAGGGCCCGAATGCGCTGCCCGACCTGCGGGTTCGAGAACCTGCTCGGCTCCGACATCTGCGACAACTGCGGCTCCGATCTCGCCGGCCATGACACGCCCCAGTCGGCGACGACGTTTCGCGGCCGGCTCCTCGGCGAACGCCTCGACCAGCTGCGGGTGGCACCGCCCGAGATCGTCGATGTGACGGCCGACGTCGACGAGGCGATCCGGCGGATGCACGAGAAGGAGATCGACTGCGTCCTCGTCGTCGAAGGTGGACGGCTGGTCGGGATCTTCACCGATCGCGACGCGGTCCTGAAGGTCGCCGGAACGAAGGCCGGTCCCCAGCCGATCTCGGCCGTGATGACCCACGACCCGGTCGTCCTCCGCCACAACGAGACGATCGCGGTCGCCCTCAACAAGATGGCCGTCGGCGGCTTCCGCCACATCCCGATCGTCGAGGACGGCCGGCCGACCGGCGTCGTCACAGCCCGCGACGTGTTCCGCCATCTCGCCGAATCGCTCGGCTGAGGCCGACGTTCGATGAGCGGGCCGAAGGTCGCGATCCTTGCCCAGGACCTGATCTGGGCCGATCGGCTTGCCCGTGCTGTCGAGGCCGCCGGTGGCGAGCCGGCCGGGGCGAGGACGGCGCCGGAGCTCGATCGGGCGCTCCTCTCCGCCGACCACGCGATCGTCGACATGACGGCCCTGGCCTACGACCCGATCGCCGCCGTCGAGCGCGCCCGGGCATCGGGCGCACGCGTCCTCGCCATCGGCCAGCACGACGACCTGCCGCTGAGGAAGCGGGCTCTCGCTGCGGGGGCGGAGCGGGTCCTCGCGTACCGGAAGCTCTTCGACGACGGTCCGGCCACGATCACCCGCTGGCTGGCGGAGCCGAGCCTCACCGAAAGGACCTCATGACGACCGCCACCCGCCCGACGATCCCCGCCGCCCGCCACGCAGACCGCCTCGAGCGGGCGATGGCGGCGACGGCCGCCCACGGCCTGGATGCGCTGCTCGTCGGGGTCGGCCCCGATCTCGACTATCTGACCGGCTACCGGGCAATGCCGCTCGAGCGGCTGACGATGCTGGCGATCACGCCTGCCGACGGCGGCGTCCGCCTCGTCGTTCCGCGGCTCGAGGAGCCGGCCGCCCGGGTCGGCTGCCGAGCCGAGGTCGAGATCGTCACCTGGGAGGAGACGGACGATCCGCACGGCGTCGTCGCGGGCTTCGTCCATGGCGCGGCTGGCGCCCCTGCCGGCGACCGCCGGATCGAGGTCGCGGTCTCCGACCGCCTGATGGCGATGCATCTGCTGCCGCTCCAGGAGCGCCTGTCGGACGCGCGCTTCACATCCGCGAGGCTGGTCCTGCGCGAGCTCCGGATCCGCAAGGATGAGGACGAGATCGAGCTCCTCCGCCTGGCCGGAGCTGCCGCCGACCGGGTCGTCGCCCAGATCGCGGCCGGCCGCCTCGTCGGCCGGACCGAGGTCGACGTCGCCGCCGAGGTTCGCGAGCGTCTCATCGCCGAGGGCCACGAGCGAGCCGACTTCGGGATCGTCGCATCGGGCCCGAACTCGGCGTCGCCGCATCACGAGGCATCGGACCGGGTGATCCAGGCCGGCGAGCCGATCGTCCTCGACATCGGCGGCGTGCTCGGCGGCTACGGCAGCGACACGACGCGAACCCTGTGGGTCACCGGCGGAGACGAGGCGAAGGGGCCGGACGAGGCGTACCGGCACCTGTTCGGCGTCCTTCATGCCGCGCAGCAGGCGGCGAGCGCGGCCGCCCGGCCGGGCGTTCCGGCCGAGTCGATCGATCGGGCCGCCCGCGACATCATCGACGGTGAGGGGTACGCGGCGAACTTCTTCCATCGGACCGGACACGGGATTGGCCTCGAGGGCCACGAGGATCCGTACCTCGTCGCGGGCAACGCCGAACGACTGGGGGAGGGGATGGCGTTCAGCATCGAGCCGGGCATCTATCTGCCGGGTCGTTATGGCGCCCGGATCGAGGACATCGTGGTGTGCGGACCGGACGGTCCGATCGTCCTCAACAACGAGCCACGCGAGCTGCGCGTCGTCTCCGGCTGACCGAGCGCGCGCGAGGGAGCGCGGGCACGCGCCCTTCGGCGCGAGGCACCCTGGGCCGCCCGCCGCGGACCCCTGCGCTATCATCGACGGATGGTGGACCGGATGGTCCGCCCACCACGGCTGAGCCCAATGACCTCGACCATCTCACGGCGGCCGCGCGTCGCCGTCACTCTCGCCGTACACCGTCACGGCCTCGACGGCCCATGAGCCGGCGCCATCACGGCGGGCGTCCGCATCGGGCCAATGGCCCGGGCCGGCCCATCGACACCTCACGCCCGCTCGGTCCGATCGCCCACGCCGAGCCGCCGAGCCCCGGCGGCGAGCAGATGCCGGACGCTCGCGCTGCCGCCGCCCCGCCCGCCCCGCCCGCTCCGGCAGACATCCGCCAACGGCCGGTCGCCGCCATCACGCCGGATCCGACGACCGACGCGGAGGTCCTGCCGGAGCCTGCTGCCAGCCCCGTCGCCGGCCCGGATCGCGAAGGCGGCGAACCGCTGAGCCGGTTGGCCGGCCCCGAGGCTCGCCCCGCCGCGGGAGCCGAGCCGAACGGGGCGATCGGCGCCCCGGATCGTCGGCCCGCCCTGAACGGTTCTCGCCCTCCGAACGGCCCACCTGTGGGTATGGGCGGCACATGCACCGCCCCGCAGCTCCGACGGTTCATCAAGAGCCGGCCCTATGTCCCGATGCACGAGCTGCGGCGGAGGTTCGGGATCGACGGCGGCGAGGACGACGTGACGCCGGTGGACCTGTCGAGCGGCCGGATCTACGTCGGGTTGCCGTCACGCGAGGGCTCGCTCCTGGGCGAGCTGATGCGGGGCGGCGAGGTCGGTTTCGAGCTGTCGCTCGATCCGCGCAGCCCGATCGTGGTCGGCCTCTATCCGATGCGGCCCGTCGCTCGTTCCTGATCGGCCCGCCGGCGTCTGACGCGAGCCGCCTGTCGCCCGCTGAGCCGAATCCTCAGTCCGCCAGCCGAGCCGGCAGCACGACACCCTCGCGGGCGAGCAGCTCGCGCTTGATCTCGAGCATCTGCTCGCGGCTCCCGAACCAGTCTCCTCCGTAGCCCCCGATCGAGCCGTCGCCGGCGATCACCCGGTGGCACGGGATCGCCAGCCCGATCGGGTTCCGGCCCACGGCGCCGCCCACGGCTCGCGCCGCACCCGGCCGGCCAATCATCCGGGCCAGCCGACCGTAGCTCGTCACCTCGCCGTATCGCAGGCGGCGCACGCCACCCAGGACGGCGCGGTCCCACGGCCGTCGGTCGGCCAGATCCAGGGGCAGGCCGTCGAACGCGGCCGGCGCACCGGCGAGAAACGCCTCGATCGCCGCGACGGTCCGATCGAGCACGCGGCACGGGCCGCGCCCGAGCTCGAGTCCGGAGCGCCGGCCGGCGTCTGCGAGGAACGGTTCGTACGGCGCGAGGACGGCGATCGCGAGCACACCGCGCGGCGTCGTCGCGACGTGGATCGGTCCCCACGGCGCCGCGATCGCCGCACAGCGCAGGCCACCCGGGCCGGCTCCTTCGGACGGGAGGGCGAACAGGGCACGAGAACGGGCCATATCGTCGAACCATAGGCATTCGCCGCATCGGATGCGACCAGTTCGCGTCCGATGCTGATAGACAACCGCAAGCGCGGGAGGTCCTGCAGACGGCCGCGCGTCGGTCCGATGGGGCCACGATTTCGGGCGAAGACGGAGCCATCGTGCATGAATCGGATCAGCGACCAACGCTCGTCCTGAACCCGCCGGGGGACGAGGACTTCGCCGCCTTCGCGACACGCTCGCTGAACGGCGGCGCGATCGACCCTGCCGAGTTGCAGCGCCGTCTGCGCGCGCGGTTTCCGCACTCGATCGTCCGTCCGCGCGGGCTGGTCGGCGAACGGACCGAGATCTGGTACGTCTACCGCGACGGTCGCTGGATCAGCTCGGCCTGATTGCCGCCGGTCATTTCCACGGAGGAAGGGACGCCATGCCGGATCGACCCGCTGACAAGCCCCCGCCCAAGCGACGTCGCAACGGGGATCGTCAAGCCAAGCAACAGGACCTCCACGCCACGGAGGACTCGATCCACGCCGATCTGGCCCGCCTCACGGCCGTCGAGGCCCGAAAGACGGCCCTCGACGGGGACGATCCGGAGGTCGACCGTCTCTCGGACGAGGCGGTCCGCCTGGCGGACGACATCGGCCAGAAGACGCGCGCGGAGCGGCAGCTGGGCCAGGATCTCCGCTGATCCCCTGGGCGGACCCGTCCTCGGCGGACTGATCGCTGATATACTCCCGGGGAGTATGGATGCCGCCGCCGCCCAGCCCCAACCCCAGGCCCGCGCCGAGATCGAGCTGCCGATCGCGGGGATGACCTGCGCCTCGTGCGTCAATCGGATCGAGCGGTTCCTGAAGAAGACGGACGGGGTCGAGACCGCGTCGGTCAATCTCGCGACCGAGCTCGCGACGATCCGCTACCTGCCGGGGCTGACGGGGCGGACCGAGCTGGTCCGGGCGATCGAAGACGCGGGATATGACCTGAAGCCGCCGCCGAGCGAAGCCGAGACGGCCGCGGCCCGGACCCTCCGTGCCGCCGCCGAGCTCGACGCCGGGCAGCGTGCGGCTCACGCCCGCCGTCTCCTGATCGAGGGCGCGACCGCGCTGGCCGCCGGCATCGCGATCATGATCCTGATGTTCTGGCCCCAGACCGTCGTGCCGATGGAGACGATCAACCGCCTGATCATCATCCCGGCGACGATCGTCCAGATCTGGGCCGGGCGGCGCTTCTACGCGGCCGCCTGGCGGGCGGGCCGGCACGGCGGCGCGACGATGGACACCCTCGTCGCGGTCGGGACGACGACGGCCTGGGCATACAGCGTCTTCGTGACCCTCGCCCCAGAGGTGGTCCACGAGGCGGGCCTCCATCCCGAGACGTACTTCGACAGCGCGACGATCATCCTCGGTCTCGTCCTGCTCGGGCGATGGCTGGAGGCCCGGGCGAAGGGCCGGGCAAGTGGTGCGATCCGCCGGTTGATCGGTCTCCAGGCGACGTCCGCCCAGCTCGTCGGACCGACCGGTGACCGGTCCGTCGCGGTCGAGGAGATCCAGCCGGGCGACCTCCTCCGGGTCCGACCCGGCGATCGGATCCCGGTCGACGGGATCGTGGTCGACGGGTCCTCCGCGGTCGATCAGGCGATGCTGACGGGCGAGCCGATGCCCGTCCCGAAGGGCCCGGCCGACGAGGTCTTCGGGGCCACCCTCAACCAGTCGGGGACATTCACGTTCCGGGCGACACGGACGGGCAGCGACACGGCCCTCGCGCGGATCGTCGCTCTCGTCGAGCACGCCCAGGGCTCGAAGGCGCCGATCCAGAGGCTCGCCGACCGGATCAGCGAGGTCTTCGTCCCCGTCGTGCTCGTCGTCGCGGGGCTGACGTTCGGAGGCTGGTTCCTGTTCGGAACCGAGCCGCGGCTGACGCTGGCCCTCACCGCGTTCATCGGGGTCGTGATCGTCGCCTGCCCGTGCGCGATGGGCCTCGCCACCCCGACCGCGATCATGGTCGGCACCGGTCGAGGTGCGGAGGCGGGCATCCTCTTCCGGGGCGGCGAGTCCCTCGAGCGAGCCCATCGCGTGGACACGGTCATCTTCGACAAGACCGGAACGCTGACCGCGGGTCGACCGACCGTGACGGCGATCGCGCTGACCGGAACGATCACCGAGCCGGAGCTGCTCGACCTGGCGGCATCCCTCGAGACGGGCAGCGAGCACCCCCTCGGAGCGGCGATCGTGACCCGAGCCCGGGCCGACGAGCTCGGATTCCGCCCGGTCACGGACTTCCGGGCGGTCGCCGGCCAGGGCGTGGAGGGCATCGTCGACGGCCGGCCGGTCGTCGTCGGGACCGCCCGCCTGCTGGCAGAGCGAGGGATCGAGACGAGTCCCGGCGAGCCCGACGCGGAGCGGCTCTCGGCCGCCGGCCGGACGCCGCTCTGGATCGCGGTCGACGGATCGGTTGCCGGGCTGGTCGCCGTCAGCGACCCGGTCCGACCCGAGGCCGCCTCGGCGGTGGCCGAGCTGAAGGCCGCCGGCATCGACGTCTGGCTCGTGACCGGCGACGCGCCCGGAACGGCGGCGGCGGTCGCCGATCGCGTCGGGATCGCGCCCGACCGGGTGATCGCCGGCGTCCTGCCCGGCGACAAGGCCGCGAAGATCGAGCAGCTCCAGTCCGCGGGCCGCATCGTGGCCATGGTCGGCGACGGCGTCAACGACGCCCCGGCTCTTGCCCGGGCCGATGTCGGGATCGCGATCGGGACCGGCGCCGCCGTGGCCATCGAGGCGGCCGGGGTGACCCTCGTCGGTGGCGATCCGCGCGGCGTCCCGGCAGCGATCGCCCTGTCGCGAGCGACGATGGGGATCATCCGCGAGAACCTCTTCTGGGCGTTCGCCTACAACATCGTGCTGATCCCGGTGGCGATGGGGGCGCTCCTGCCGTTCGGGATCGTTCTCAGCCCGGCCCTGGCGGCGGCGGCGATGGCGCTGTCGTCGGTGGCGGTCGTCACGAATTCGCTCCGACTCCGGACCTTCGACGCCCGGCCGGCCGATCTTCGCCGAGCGCCGCGGGGCGGGCCGCTGGCCCGTCTCCGCCGGGCGTGGTACCTCGTTGCCGTCGGCGGCGCATCGCTCGCGATCGCCGGCGGCGTCGTCGCCGTCGACCGGGCGATCGACGGCGGTGCCGTCACGATCGAGATCACCGCTCGCGACCTGCGTTTCGCGCCGGCCGCGATCGAGGTCCCGGCGGGCCGGTTCGTGATCGTCCAATTCACGAACGACGATCCTGTGTTCCATGACTGGACGGTCGAGGGCCTGGCCAACATCGATGCGAACGCCCGTCCCGGCCAGACCCAGCGGATCCGCTTCCGGATCGACGAGCCTGGCGACTGGACAGTCGTCTGCACCGTGGCCGGCCACGCCGAGGCGGGAATGAGCGGCCGTCTCGTGGTCCGGCCATGAGCTCGCGACCGGTACGGGATCGGGTCGCCGTCGAGCCGGACGATCCGCGCGACCTGGCCGGCGACTTCCGCCATCGGCGCGAGCTGGAGGTCCGGTTCGCGGACATCGACGCCATGGGTCACGTCAACAACGCCGTGTACCTGACCTACTGCGAATCCGCGAGGATCGCCTACTGGACCGATGTGACCGGCGAGCCGGTCCGTCTCGGCACCGAAGGAGCCGAGAGCCTGATCCTCGCCGAGGCCCGGATCACGTATCGCGCGCCGGCCTTCCACGGCGAGCTGGTCACGGTCGAGACGCGGGCGACCCGGCTCGGACGTTCCAGCTTTACGCTCGAGCATCGGCTGACGGCTCGGGCCAGCGGTGGCCCGTCGCGGCTCGTTGCGGTCAGCGGATCGATCCTCGTCCGGTACGACTACGCCTCGGACGCGC
>DASUPH010000204.1:0-3285 GCA_036276275.1 Candidatus Limnocylindrales bacterium | reverse complement strand
TCGTGGGCCCGACGGTATTCGTCGCGGAGCCGGGTGACGAGCGCCTCGGCCTCGGCCGCTTCGGCCGAACCGGGTGCGGCGGCCACGGCGCGCCGTTCCGCCGCCCGCCAGTCGGCGAGGACCGCTTGCATCGGACGAGGGGTGTCCTCGATCGGCGCCTCGGGCGCATCCGGCGAACCGGTCTCGACCTGGGCGACGATGACCTTCGTGAGCTGGCGCTGACGGACGCTCCCGACCAGCACGCGCTGGGCGATCTCCTCGATCCGGGAGGCGAGGTCGACGAGGCGCGGGTCGCCCGGCTCGAGCAACCGCTTCTCCTCCTCGATCGTGGACAGGACGTCCAGGTCGCGGAGAAGCGCGTCCGACGTCTCGCGCAGTGCCTGTCCGGTGTCACCCATGAAGCGTCCCCTCAAGCGTCAGCCGGCCCGTCCGAGCATACCCGACGCCGCCAGCGAACGTCTCGTGAGCCGCCGTTGCGGAGCACCCGTTTCAGCGCTCGCCGGCCAGGTAGGCATGCCAGAGGAGCCGGGCCGCGACGGCCCGCCACGGACGCCAGGCCTCGGCGATCCGACGCTGGACGGCCGCGTCCGGGATTGCCTCAAGGTCCTTCGACCGGCGCATCGCGGCGGCGAGAGCGAGATCGCCATCGGGCCAGATGTCCGGCCTTCCGAGGGCCATGAGGAGGTAGACATCGGCCGTCCAGCGGCCAATCCCGGTGATCGCCACCAGGCGCGCGCGTACCTCGTCGTCGGGCGCGGCCGCGAGTCCGTCGGGGTCAAGGCCGCCGTCGACGACCCGTTCCGCCAGGCCCACGACGTAGCGCGCCTTCTGCCGGGTGAGGCCGGCCTCCCGAGCACGCTCCACGCCGAGGGCGGCGACCCGCTCCGCGTCGAGCCCGCCCGCAGCCCGATCGAGACGTTCCAGCGCAGCCGCCCCGGACCGCAGCGACACCTGTTGCTCGAGGATGATCGCCACGAGGGTCGCGAAGCCCGGTTCGCGGGCCCAGAGGGGCGGCGGGCCGTGCCGGGCGAGGATCCCGGCGAGGTCCTGGTCGGTGGTCGCGAGCGCCGCCGCGGCCACGGCCAGCATCGCCTCGTCGAGCGGGCGAACGGGCAGCGCGGCCTGGGCGGGCGGCGGCGCGGTCATGAGCAAACGGTAGCGCGAACCCGGTGCCGGCTTTCATGACCCTCTCATTGATCGCCCCGAGGCTGCGCCGCAGACAACCGGTTCGGCTGGCGTCAGGCGCCGGTCGACCAGCAGGCCATCGCCCGTGCCCACGGGCAACGCGGAGATCCACGTGACCCACCCGACCCGTGAGCCCCGGCCCGCCGCTGCGGCCAGCCCCGATCCCCAGCCGAATCCCCAGCCGATCCGTGACCGGGTCGACGCGGCCGTCGACGCTCGCCAGACCGCCGAGGCGGTCCTGTACGAGATCCGACGCGTGATCGTCGGCCAGGACGCAATGCTCGAGCGGGTGCTCGTCGCCCTCCTTGCCGGCGGCCACCTCCTCCTCGAGGGCGTCCCGGGCCTCGCCAAGACCCTGACGATCAAGACCCTCGCCGACGTCCTCCACGCCTCGTTCCGGCGGATCCAGTTCACCCCCGACCTCGTTCCGGGCGACCTCGTCGGAACCCGGATCTACCGACCCGACCGCGGAACCTTCGACACCGAGCTCGGCCCGGTCTTCTGCAACTTCCTCCTCGCCGACGAGATCAACCGCGCCCCGGCCAAGGTCCAGTCGGCCCTTCTCGAGGTGATGCAGGAGCGGCAGGTCACGATCGGGCCCGAGAGCCACGCCGTGCCTCGACCGTTCCTCGTGATGGCGACCCAGAACCCGATCGAATCGGAGGGCACGTACCCGCTGCCGGAGGCCCAGGTCGACCGGTTCATGATGAAGGTCGTCGTCGGCTATCCGACCGGCGAGGAGGAGGCGGTCGTCGTCGAACGCTCTCTTCGCCCGGCCGCCGCGGTCGCCCCGATCCTGACCGCCGAGAGCCTTGCGGACCTCCAGGCCCTCACCGCCGAGGTCTATGTCGACCGGCCGATCGTCGACTACGCCGTCGCCCTGACCGCAGCGACGAGGTTCCCCGAGCGGGTCGGCCTGGCGAACGTCAAGCCGTACATCGCCTTCGGGGCGAGCCCGCGCGGCTCGATCAACCTCGTCCACGCGGGTCGGGCCCTGGCGCTGGTCCGGGGCCGGCGCTACGTCGTCCCGGGTGACGTCGTCGATCTCGCCCGCGACGTCCTCCGCCACCGGATCGTGCCGAGCTTCACGGCCCTCGCCGAGGAGGTGACGGCCGACATGATCCTCGATCGCCTGATCGACGCGGTCCCCGTGCCGCGGTTCGCCCACGAGTCGCTGATCGCCCGCCAGGAAGCCGCCGAGCGTGGCTCGCTGGTCGTCGAGCGCGATCGCGAGCGACGTCGCGAGCCACGCGTTGCGGCCGGGGCGGGCCACACCGCGCTCGATCGTGACACCGACGATCCGTTCGGTCGTGGGGAGGTGTCGGCGTGACCCTCGCGACGCTGCGCCAGCCGCGGACCCCCGCGCGGCCCGGCCCAGGCCCGACTCCGGAGGCGCTCCTCCGCGCGCTCGACCTGTCGGTCGGCCGGCGGATCCGGGGCCTGCTGCCCGGGGAGTACCGGGCCCACGACCTCGGCGGCGGTACCGAGCTCGCCCAGGTCCGGCCGTACGAGCCCGGCGACGACATCCGCAAGATCGACTGGAACGTGACCGCGCGGACGACGATCCCGCACGTCCGGGTCCATGTCCCGGAGCGGGCGCTCACCGCCTGGCTGCTGCTCGACGTCTCCCCCTCGATGACGTTCGGGACGGCCGACCGCCGCAAGGCCGACGTGGCCGAGGGCGTCGCCGTCGCGATCGGCCATCTCGCCACCCAGCGTGGGAACCGGCTCGGGATCGTGACCTTCGGCGGGTCGCGTGACCGGCGCGTGCCGCCGGCCGCCGGCCGGGCCGGGCTCCTCGGGCTGCTCCTCGCCGCTCGCGTCGAGACGGTCGAAGAGGGGACCGGCGCGACCTCGCCGGCCGACGCGCTGCGGATCGCGAACGCGGCCGGCCGCGGCTTCGCCGGCGGTCTCGTGGTGCTCGTCTCCGACTTCCGCGGGCCCTCGAACTGGAAGCGCGAGCTCGCTGCTGTCGCCGCCCGTCACCACGTCGTCGCCGTCGAGATCGGCGATCCCCGTGAGACCGACCTCCCCGACGTCGGCGAGTTGACGCTCGTCGACGCCGAGACCGGCCGTGAGGTCCGCGTCGACACGTCGTCG